>CBIGXK010000005.1:0-30634 GCA_966193805.1 uncultured bacterium
GTGCGGATCAGCTTGAGCAATTCATTGCATTGTTGAAGCTGCACCGTTACCGGGTAACGTCAAAAATACTTTTCCCAAAAAATCCCGGCAGCGATATAATGATTTACGCGGTCAAATCATGAGTAAGGTTTCGCTCAGAGGCTCATCATCTCTTTGAACTTAACGGTTTGCCGGCGGCTCACTTCGATCTTCTCGCCCCCTTTCAGTTCAAGCAGCAGCCCGCCGTTAAAATAGGGTTCTATTTTTTCTATCAACCTCAGGTTCACAATGTGTTTCCTGTTCGCCCTGAAAAAGATCTTTTCGTCGAGCCTTTCTTCCAATGCATTCAGCGATTTCAGGATGAGGGGTTTATTCGCTCCGAAATATACTTTCGCATAATTGCCGACGCTTTCGAAGAGGCGGATGTCCGTCAGCTTTACGAACCAGCAGCGTTCCCCATCCTTCACGAACACCTGGTCCGTTTCGTTGAGCACCGAGCGGTTATAATTTGCCGGTTGAGAAGGTTGGTCTTCCCTCTCTTCAAATGAATGATATTTTTGGATGGCATCGGCAAGGCGTTTTGTTTCCACCGGCTTAAGGAGGTAATCGAGTGCGTTCACTTCAAAGGCTTTGAGCGCAAATTCATCGTATGCCGTTGTAAAGATCACGTTGGGCGCCTTGTCCAGTTCTGCGAGCATGTCGAAGCCGGTTTTTCCGGGCATCTGGATGTCGAGGAACACCAGGTCGGGTGCAAAACTTTCTATTTTCTCCATGCCTTCATCGGCATTTGCGGCTTCGGCAACCACTTCGACCTCAGGAAATTCGGTCAGCATTTTTTTCAGCTCGTTGCGGGCAAGCCGCTCATCATCTATGATTATAGCTTTCATCCGTTTGTTTTTTAATTTCCGTATCGAAGATGTTATGATTTGGGAATCAGCACCCGGGCCACAACAAGTTCGCCCACCTGTGCGATGTCAAATTTTGCTTTGTCGCCAAACAAAAGATAAAGGCGGTTGCGGGTGCTCGATAACCCAAATCCATTGTCGTTTATACTACCGTTCAGGCGGCCCGAATTCTGAACGATCAGTTCATGGTAATCGTTATTGAAATCAGATGTCACTTTGACTATCCCACCGTTGATCTGTTTGCCGATACCGTGCTTGATGGCATTTTCCACGAGCGTTTGCAACATCATCGGCGGCACCGGCTGGTTCAGCGTTTCAATATCGATGTTGTATTCAATTTTGAGCCGGTCCTCGAACCGGATATATTCAAGCGCCAGGTAATCTTTCACAATATTCAATTCCCTTTCGAGCGCAACGGTTTCTGTTTTTTCGGCCTGCATGCTGCTGCGCAGGATGTTGCTCAGGTTGGTAACGGCATTGCGGGCCCTGCCGGGGTTTTCATCGATCAGTGCGCGGATGCTGTTGAGTGAATTGAAAATAAAATGCGGGTTGATGTGGGCCTTTATGGTTTTCAGCTCCAGTTCTTTTACGAGGGCCTCGAGTTTGAGGGTGTCGAGTTGCTGGCGGCGGCTCTTCATGTAGTAGTGGTAGAAATAATACAGCAAAACCCAGGGGATGATCCAGATACCGCTGTCGATCATGTTACCGATAAGCCGCGTAATGAAATCGAGGTTGCGGCGGTTGGCATCAATGCCGGCCAATTGATCCATTACTATTACCAGCAGTCCGTTGAAGATCAGCGTCACAATGACAGCGGCGCAAAGGCGGATGAGCAGTTTTTCTATGGGAAGCAACAGCCAGTTTTTGGCCAGCATGAACAAGCGGAGCATGTGTGTGCTGAAGATGCCGCAAACCACGATGATAATGATTTTCAGGAGGTACTCCCGCGTGATGCCCTGTCCGAATGAACCGGCAAAGAACAGGAAGGAAAGCGCCACTATTCCCCACCCCGCGATTTGGCACCACCAGTAGTATGATATTTTTTGCAAAAAGCTCATTAACCTGTTTCAAATGTACTTTTTTGCGTTGCTTTTTGGGCAAAAATAGGATAAGTGGTAGTCCACCCCCGTCTTCCGTCTTCCGTCTCCAGTCTCCCGTCTTTTTCCCACACTTTTCAAGTAAATTTGCCGTTTAAAGCATCATGATGGAAATCACGCCCGGTCCATTGCTCCAACAGATCAATTCGCCCGAAGATCTCAGAAACCTTGATCGTGACCGGTTGCAATCGGTGGCAGATGAACTGCGGCAATACATCATTGATGTGGTGAGCGTGCATGGCGGCCACTTTGCGGCCACCCTCGGCGTCATCGAACTCACCGTTGCCCTGCATTACATCTACAACACTCCCTACGACCAGCTCGTTTGGGACGTGGGCCACCAGGCCTACGGGCATAAAATACTTACCGGCAGGCGCGACTCGTTCCTCACCAATCGTAAATACGGCGGACTAAGCGGCTTTCCCAAGAGAACTGAAAGCGAATTTGATACGTTCGGCGTGGGCCATTCCTCCACTTCCATTTCGGCGGCACTGGGCATGGCGATGGCGGCAAAATATAAAAAGGAAAACCGCAAATCGGTGGCCATCATCGGCGACGGCGCCCTGACCGCCGGCCAGGCTTTCGAGGCGATGAACCACGCGGGGGTGGCCGACACAGACATGCTCATCATTTTGAACGACAACTGCATGAGCATCGATCCAAACGTAGGTGCCCTAAAAGAATATCTTACAGACATTACCACCTCCCCCACCTACAACAAGGTGAAAGACGACGTGTGGAAGGCGCTGGGCAAGCTGCCCCTCGGAGCGAATTTTACGCGCGAGATGGCATCGAAGGTGGAACACAGCATCAAAGGATTCATCAACAAAAGCAGTAATCTTTTCGAATCGCTCAAACTGAGGTATTTTGGACCGATAGACGGCCATAATATCACGAAGCTGGTGGACACGCTGAAGGATCTTAGAGACATTCCCGGTCCCAAGCTCCTGCATATCATTACCGTCAAGGGAAAGGGGTACGCACTCGCCGAAAAAGATCAAACCGTTTGGCACGCGCCGGGTTTGTTCGATAAGATTACCGGTGAAATTTATAAGAAAAAGTATGAGCTTCCGCAACCGCCAAAATACCAGGATGTATTTGGTCAAACCATCATAGAACTGGCAGAAAAAAACGACAGGATTTTCGGAATAACACCGGCGATGCCATCAGGATCCTCACTTAAATTTATGATGGAAAAGATGCCGGACAGGGCATTCGATGTGGGGATCTGCGAGCAGCATGCGGTAACGCTGAGCGCAGGGATGGCCACGCAGGGGATGAAAGTGTTTTGTAATATTTACTCGTCGTTCATGCAGCGCTCGTACGACCAGGCGGTGCATGACGTGGCCATACAAAACCTGCCGGTCATTTTCTGTCTCGACAGGGCAGGATTGGTGGGCGAAGACGGACCAACGCATCATGGAGCCTATGACATTGCGTACATGCGCTGCATTCCGAATATGATCGTGAGTGCACCGATGAACGAATCGGAGTTGCGCAACCTGATGTACACGGCGCAGCTCGATACAACGGTAAATCCGATGGTGATTCGCTACCCTCGCGGAGAAGGTGTTACGCCGGAATGGAGAACGCCTTTGCAGGAGATACCTGTTGGCAAGGGACGAAAGCTGAAAGATGGAAGGGATATCGCCATTCTCAGCTTTGGGCACCCGGGAAATTTTGCGGCAACGGCCATACGGCAGTTAAGAACGGAAGGCATCGATCCGGGCCATTACGACATGCGATTTGCAAAACCGCTCGACGAAGCGTTGTTGCACGAGGTATTCGGCAAGTATCCGAAAATACTGACCGTTGAAGACGGAACCATTCTCGGTGGCTTTGGATCCGCGGTGCTTGAGTTCATGGCGGCGCATAACTATTCGGCCCAGGTGAAGATGCTGGGAATTCCCGACAGGATCGTTGAACACGGCTCAGTAAAAGAATTACAGAAAGAATGTGGTTTTGATGCCGAAGGCATTGCCTCCACCGTCAGGGAAATGATGAAGGATGTGATTTATGTGAATAATTTGCTGGGATGACATCACGATTGCGCAGTCTCCTCTGTCACATCCTCTTGCCTGTCCTGATTATATTCAATAATAAAATTGTTCTTTCCCTCGCCGATGATTATTGAAAGGTAATTCTGCTGCACCAGTTCCAGCAACGATAAAAAAGTGAAGATCGCCTGCAGCCTTTCCTCGCACACCTCAAAGATCTTATCGAACGATAACACTTTTTCTTTTTGTGCCATCACCAGCATCTGTTCACGGCTTTCCTCCATCGTATAGTTGTACCGCACCACGGTATGAACAGGCTTCTTGTTGCGCTCCTCGAGCCTCTTCATCACCTTCTCGAAGGCTTTCATCAGCTTAAACAGCGTGATGGCCTGTATTTCGGTACCCTCGCCCGATTCTTCACCGATGGCCGCAATCTCCTTCTGCAGGTTGCCACGCCTCACCATCAGCATCCTCGTCGCTTCCATATTGGCAAGGCTGGCGGCCGCTTCCTTGAACCTTCGGTATTCGAGTATCTTATCCACCAGCTCCTGGCGCGGATCTATCTCGTTACCCTGCTCATCAACTTCCTTGCGTGGCAGCAGCAACCTGGCCTTAATGCGCATAAGCGTTGATACGAACAGGATAAACTCACTCGACAGTTCGATGTTGGGGTCGTCCTGGGAATGGATATAAGCGAGAAAGTCGGTGATGATCCTGGTGATCGGAATGTTGTAGATATCCAGCTCATCACGTTCTATGAAGAACAGCAGCAGATCGAACGGTCCTTCAAACTGCGGTAACTTTATCTGGTACGACTGTTGGCTCACTTGTTAAAATTTAGCGGAAAATCCTATTCCCAATAACTGCCTTATCTGCATCCTCGCGATGGCATTGTCATCATACAGCAGATCGAGAGCAACGTTGGCTGTAAGGTACTTGTTGATTTTCATTGCCAGCACGTTTGTCCAAAAAATATCAATGTTGCCCGGCCTGTTCTTGTAATTGGAAAAGAGGTCTAGCCTGGATTTTAACGATACGTTTGTCATGATGTCTTTGTTGAATTCGGTGCTCAAAAAGGCACCGAATTCATTCCGGGAAGTTGCTCCCGTGTCAACACCATATGCCCCCTGCGATGACAGCAGGTCGTTAGCCACGAACACCCATCTTTCTGTAAAAGGCGAAGCAAACACCGACAGGTACGGCTGTGGTTTATAGTCCAACCCCAAAGATATCAGCATGTAGCCCGGCGCCATGAATTCGGAGGTGAGGTTTTTCGTTTCAACACCATTGGGGTCGGATGCATACGCATAACCAGCGGCAAACTGCGACCGGAAGTTGAACAGGGCGCTGGCATAGAGGTTTTTGGATATCTCGTAGCCGTATTTGGAAAGAAGGTCGATACGGTCGTCGCTCTTTCTTGCTCCCAGGCTGGTGGTATTGATGTAGCCGTATCCCAGGTCAAGGGTGTTGTTCCACACGTGCTTTCCTTCCCGCCAGGCGGCAAAAAGGTTGACGAAGCCCACGGCCGAAAACGATGATTTATCTCCTCCCCCCTGCCAGTTCGATAACGATCCCTGGGCCAGATTAAGGGTAAACAGGCCGCCTGTTTTCCATCCATCTTTGTGGGCGGTGTCTTCTGCAATTTTCCTGGTGGTGTTTTCGCGTAATCCTTTGATGGAACTGTCCTGTGCCCCTGCATGCATGATGAAAAGATGCAGCACGGCACCAACCAATAATTTCCTGATCATATTTATTATTACTCTTTTTTCCTTAATTCGTCGCGGATTTCAATTAAAAGTTTGTCAGTACTGGAAAGCTCTGCCTTCGTAGATTGAGGTGGGGGTTCCTTTCTTTTCAGTTTATTGATGAACCTGACAAGCATGAAGATGATGACTGCAAGAAGCAGGAAGTTGATTAATACGGTGATGAAATTGCCATAAGCAAACACGGGACCCATTTCCTGCGCTTTGGCGAGCGGCGTCCCCGCGGGAACGTCGCCGAAGGCGATGTATGCATTGCTGAAATCGGGAGAACCGATGATCACCGCCACGAGCGGCATGATCAGATCCTTGATAAGGGAGTCGACAATCTTATTGAATGCCGCACCAATGATGACCGCAACGGCCAGATCTATAACATTTCCCCTGACGGCAAAATCTTTGAACTCTTTTAAGAAGCTCATATGCGTTAGCTTTTGATGTTAGAGAATAATTAAAGGTAAAGTTTCCGGCTAAACGGTCATGATTTCTTTCTCCTTAGTTCCTAAGTATTTATCCACGAGGGATATGTACTTATCGGTAAGTACCTGGATGGAGTTCTCGGCATCTTTGGTCACATCTTCACTTAAGCCGTTCTTTTGCAGCTTCTTGATCTGTTCCATTGACTCGCGCCGAATGGCCCGAATGGCCACTTTGGATTGCTCTCCTTCATTTTGGGCCCTTTTCACGAGCTCTTTCCTGCGCTCCTCGGTTAACGGTGGCAGAAACAGCCTGATCATGTTGCCATCGTTCTGCGGATTGATGCCGATGTTGGCAGCAATGATGGCCCGCTCAATGGGCTGCAGCATATTCTTCTCCCATGGCTGAATAGTGAGTGTGCGCGCATCGGCTACGGAAATGTTACCGACCTGCTGGATAGGCGTAGGGTTGCCATAGTAATCGACAACAATGCCATCTACGATATTCGGAGTGGCCTTACCTGCACGAACCTTTATTAACTCTGACTGAAGGTGATTGATCGCTTTGTCCATCGATTCCGTGGACTCCTCAATAATAAGGGTTAATTCATCTGACATACTGGTGGAATTAATCCGTGCAAACGTACATTAAATCAAATAGCAGACAAAATGAGGCTGAAAAAAGCGAGCGCGGGTGTCAGAGATTTTGCTTTTCGAGAAGTATCTCCTTGTTGATGGGAACGATCTTCGTGATCTCTTCCTCTTTGGTTTTGATGGCCTGGCGGGTAACGAACATGCGCGAATGACTGGTGGTGTAGTACAGCGCCGCAATGCCGCCGAAGAAGATCACTATGCCTGCCAGTATCACCCAGGTACATCCGAATTCACGGAAAAAATAAGCTGCTCCCACCAGCAGTACGCTGAAGGCCGCCAAAGTACAGGTGATGGTGGTATGCGACCACCCCTTGTCGAGCATCAGGTGATGGATGTGGTTCCTGTCCGGACTGAAGGGAGAACGCTGATGAAAGATCCTGATGCCGAAAACGCGCAGCGTGTCGAGCAGCGGGATCAGGAGGATGGTGAACCCGATAGCCGGCGATGCCACAACCGGGATATTGATACCCGGCTGTTCGGCTACGGCTATGAATTTGACGACGAGCACGGCATTGACGAGGCCGATAAGCATCGAACCGGTGTCGCCCATAAATATTTTAGCAGGATTATAGTTGAATATGAGAAAGGCGGCAAGGCTGCCGGAAAGTGCGAACCCCATCACCGCGTACGGCGTCATGCCCGCTTTCAAAAAATAGAAGCCGAACATGGAAGAAGCAATGATGCCCAGCGTGCCCGCCAATCCGTCGATGCCATCGATGAGGTTGAAAGAATTGATGATGACAATAACCGTGAAGTAGGTAAGCAGTATGCTGAACATTTCCGGCAGTTCATGGATGCCGAGAAACCCATGCATGCTGGTGATCTGTACGCCGCCCATATAAATGATGAGCGTAGCCGCAATCACCTGTCCCAAAAACTTCTTTATAGGAGAAATGACGAGGATGTCGTCTTTAAGCCCCAGGAAAAACATTACGAGTGCCGCGGCAATGAAATATTGAAATTCGGGTGCAGTATATAACCGGATGCTCAGCAGACAGGCAAGTAAAAACCCTGCGAAAATTCCGAGGCCCCCCAGTGCGGGAATGAGGCGGGTGTGGATCTTGCGTTCGTTAGGAACGTCGAATAATTTTTTGGATTCCGCTACCCTGATGATGACGGGAATGGCAAGGAAGGTGATGGAAAAGGAAATGGCCAGCGAAAGCAGAACATCGAACATCAGCCAGTTTTGTTTTTATCGAATTACGGAAAGCACATAGCGCACGATCATCCGTTGCAAATTAACCAGCCCGTTTTGCATAAACAAGTTTTTTCCGGTCGTGTTCACAATTCCTCTCAAATAATAAAACGCAATAATGACAAATTATTGTCCATTCCCGTAGTTTTGCGGCCAATAAAACACACCAGATGGAAGATTTAAAGGCCATGGCATCACAGATCAGGAGAGATATCGTAAGGATGGTCCACGGCGCGGCCAGCGGACATCCCGGGGGTTCACTCGGATGCGCCGATTTCTTTACGGCGCTGTACTTCAAAATAATGAAGCATGATCCGAAATTCAATATGGATGGCACCAACGAAGACGTATTTTTCCTGTCTAACGGCCACATTTCTCCCGTGTTTTATGCAACACTTGCACGAACTGGTTATTTTGATATAAAAGAACTCGCCACCTTCCGTAAAATAAATTCGCGGCTGCAGGGCCACCCTGCCACCCATGAACACCTGCCGGGTGTTCGCGTGGCATCGGGCTCTCTTGGCCAGGGATTAAGTGTTGCCATCGGCGCGGCACTGGCGAAAAAACTGAACGGCGAAAAGAACCTGGTGTATTCACTTCATGGCGATGGCGAACTTGAAGAAGGGCAAAATTGGGAAGCGATCATGTACGCGTCGTTCAACAAAGTGGACAACCTTATCTCGACAGTTGATGTGAATGGCCAGCAAATTGACGGACCGACCAGCAAAGTGCTCGACCTCGGAAACATCCGTGAAAAGTTTGAGACGTTCGGCTGGCAAACGCTTGAAATGAATGGCAACGACATGGACGAAGTGATTGCAGGATTGAATAAAGCGAAGGAACTCGCCTTTAAGGGAAAGCCGGTTGCCATCATGATGCATACCGTAATGGGCAAAGGAGTGGATTTTATGGAGAACGATCACAACTGGCACGGTATCGCACCCAATGATGAGCAGCTTGCCAAAGCCCTCGCACAACTTCCTGCGTTGGCAGACTATTAAATCACGGTTCCACCCAGGCGCCATTTTCCTTGAGCAGGGTAACCAGCTCTTCCACGGCAATATCGCTGTTGACCGACCGTTTCACCACCTCCTTGCCTTTATAGAGGGTGATCTTGCCCGGCCCACTGCCAACATAGCCGAAATCTGCATCAGCCATTTCTCCCGGACCATTTACGATACATCCCATGATCGCAATCTTCACTCCTTTGAGATGATGCGTAACGGCGCGGATCTTTGCAGTCGTTTCCTGCAAGTCGAACAACGTTCGGCCACATGATGGGCACGAGATATATTCGGTTTTGCTGATGCGCGTACGCGTTGCCTGCAATATCGAAAAAGAGGTGTTGTTGATAAACTGCCGGTTATCCTTCGCTTCGAGATAGGTGCGGCCGCTAATCTTCCGGTTCGACAGTCGTGACGGATCATTCTTCAGCCACACACCATCGCCCATCCCATCCAGGAGCAACGCGCCCGCTTCAGCCGAAAAGTGGATAAGCTGTTCATCGATCGTCGCATCGCTGCTTTCCACCACCAGGATGACGGGCGTCTTTATTTTCTCCTTCATCAATTCAACCAGGAAATCCCTTGCCGACGGCATGGGAACTGTGGCCGAAGAATGTAAACACAGCACAACGTTGTTTTTGTCGCGAATGATGTTTCGCAAGGGAGATGCGATTTTCTTCTCATGAGCATCCACCTGTACAAAGCAAACATCAGTCACCGAAGAATGCATCTGAATATATGATGCTGCAGGTACCAACGGATGGAATTTTTGTTTATCAGTGGCTTTGATCCATGTATCATAATTGCACAGTACCTGCAGGGAACCGGGAAGAGCGAAGGCGGGCAACTGATCGGCCGTGTAAATGTAATCCGCCGCCGCGTCGCGGATCGTCCATTTATCCGTGGCTTCATCGTAGGTATAGCCCGCCGATTTCAGATCGTGTACACTTAGCGGTCCGGTTTGCGAATAATCGGCAACGACAACCGGCACGTGCCGGCCGCCGATATTCGACACATTGTGCGTTGATCTTCTTTGGTATTCGAAAGGAGAATACGGCAGTGGCAGCAGCACATCTTTCTGCGGCTGCGCGTGATCGAACGAACGGTTGGCATATCTTTTTACCAGGTCTTTGCACACCGGAATTTCGAATTCCGGATCTTCCGTCAACGATACTCGTATCGTGTCACCGATACCGTCTTCCATCAGCGTGCCGATGCCGATGGCAGATTTGATACGGCCGTCTTCACCATCGCCGGCTTCTGTTACACCGAGATGAAGCGGATAAACAACACCGAACTCGTTTTGCATGGTTTGAACAAGGAGCCGGTAGGCTTGTACCATTACGAGCGGATTGCTCGATTTCATGCTCAGTACAATGTTGTGGTAATTCTCGTCTCGTGAAATGCGAAGAAACTCCATCGCGCTTTCCACCATGCCCATTGCGGTGTCGCCATAACGGCTCATGATACGGTCGCTTAATGAACCGTGATTGGTGCCTATGCGCATGGCGGTGCCGTATTCTTTGCAGATTTTTACCAACGGCGTAAATCTGTCCCTGATCCTTTCAATTTCCTCGTGGTATGCCCTGTCGGTATATTCGATGAACTCGAATTTTTTACGGTCCACATAGTTGCCGGGATTCACACGAACTTTTTCGACAATGCGTGCAGCAATTTCTGCAGCATTGGGCGTAAAGTGTATGTCTGCAACCAGCGGCGTGTGGTAACCTCTTTCGTGCAAGCCGTTCCTGATGTTGAGCAGATTCTCGGCTTCTTTCTTGCTGGGTGCGGTGATGCGCACCAGTTCTGCGCCGGCTTCGATGCAGCGTATCGACTGGTCGATCGTCGCGAGTGTGTCCATCGTGTCGGTGGTGGTCATTGTTTGCACGCGCACCGGATGCAGGTTGCCCAGCAACAGGTCGCCCACTTTCACCTCAAGTGTTTGTAACCGTGATATATCGCTGATGATCTCCACTTTTAAGTTTTAACTTTTAACTATTAACTTTTTTTCACCAGTCTTTCTCTTCTTTTCCTGCGGTCCTGTTGCGCTGCTGCATTCTTTGCTGAACCTGCTGTTCGCGCTGTTCAAGGGCCTTCAGCAATTGCTCCACCTGCTTTCTCGTAAGGTTGCTTTGCGGCGGTTGCTTTTGCTGTTTGTTATTTTTGTTTTGTTTCTTATTCTGATCTTCTTTCTTCTGTTGTTGCCGGGGCTGTTTCTTTTTTAGTTCCATCAGCGCCTTCTGCAAATTCACCCGGGCATCTTCGTCTGCCGGATCGAGCAGCACCGCATTCTTATAAGCTTAAATGCTTTCTTCCAGTTTATTTTGTTTTGAGAAGGCAACACCCTGGTTGTAAAATGTTTTTTGCCTCAACTGCGGGTCTTTGTTTACCGACAAAAGCCTTCCGTACGCCTTAGCCGCCTCATCATAGCTTTTTGTTTTGAAATAAGCGTTGCCAAGATTATAGCTGGCGATGGGATCGTTGTTATTTTCCAGCGACTTCCTGTATTCGGCAAGTGCCGGCTCATACTTCCCCTGCTTGTACAATTTGTTGGCATCGATGAGGTGTTTGTTGATGTGCTGGCCAAAGACGGCCGCATGAAAAGCAAACACCACCAATATGCACACAGATTTCTTCATGCCATATTCATTTTTCTTTCCGGCACCAAAAATTCCACCAGCAGCACCAGCAACGCAAGGCCCGCGAACCACTGAAAGTAATGGATATAATCCCTGAACGCAGCATCCTCCACCGCAGTCTGCTCAATGGTTGATAATTTTTTTATAATGGCGGCCGAAGCCTGGTTAACATCTTCGGTATTGGCATACACTCCTTTGGTAATGGCAGCCAGCTCTTTCAGCTCCTGTTCGTTAAGTTTCGACAGGATGGTGTTCCCCAGTTCATCTTTCTTGAACTGACCTGTTGCCGGGTCAGGTATCGGCGTGCCCAACGGAGATCCTATGCCCACCGTGCTAATCACCACGCCGTTGGCAGTGAGTTGCTTTGCCACTTCGAGCGAAGCAGGGTCATGGTCCTCCCCATCGGTAATAAGAACGATGGCTTTATATTTTCTCTCTTTACTGTTGAACGCCGACGCGCAAAGCTTCAGCGCCTCCGATATCATCGTGCCTTGTGTGGGCACTACCTGGGGACCGGCATTTCTGACATACATTTTCGCGGCGGCATGGTCGGTAGTCAGCGGCATCTGCAAATATGCACGGCCGGCGAAAAGCACGAGCCCGACCCTGTCATTTTCGAGTGCGGTGATCAAATTGTCGACCATCTGTTTTGCCCGCTCCAGCCTGTTGGGCTTGATGTCTTCGGCCAGCATACTGTTGCTCACGTCGAGCGCTATCATCACATCCACGCCCTTTCTTTCAATTTTATCCATGTTTCCCGGCCGCCGGGGATTGATGATGGCGAGCACCACCGCAATAAAAGCGGCGGTCACCAACAGAAACTTGAGCAGGAATTTCGAGGGGGAGTACGCAACGGTCAGTTCCTTCACGAGGTTCTCGTCGCCGATCTTCTTCGCAACATCCTTCTTCCACTGGAGCACATACCAGAAAAACATGGCTACCAGCGGCAGCACAAGCAGGGCAAGGATAAACTCAGGATGCTGGTATTGAAGACCCATCCTGCAAATTTACTCATCTTTTACCCTCCATAAAGTCGTATTGTCGTAGAATGTCCTTCAGCATCTTTTCACGATGTGCAGCCATGTCGTAACTGGTATCGGCCGATTCTATCTGCAATACGAAAAAATAGGGATGCCTGTTCTCTTCTATCCAGCCGATGTTCCAGCCAATTTCACGCCCCTTATCGCTGGTGCCTCGTCCGGTGGCATAGCAAAGGAGGTAGTTGGCGTTTTCCTCCCGCGTCATCATATTTTTAACCATTCTTTGGGAGCGGGGCTGAAAGGGCAGTTGGGTGAAGTACAATTTTTT
This sequence comes from uncultured bacterium, assembly GCA_966193805.1. Lineage (GTDB taxonomy): Bacteria > Bacteroidota > Bacteroidia > Chitinophagales > Chitinophagaceae > Flavitalea. The sequence continues at coordinate 12,955 of CBIGXK010000005.1, forward strand.
CACCAATCCCAGTTGCTCGTCAGCAGTGACTTTTACGGTGTTGTCGAGCCAGAAGGTGTCCAGGTTATCTTTGATAACGGGCTTTTGCTGTGAACTGGCATAGCCAAGGGTATCCAGCCAATGCTGCATGGTATCTTTCCCTATCCTTCGCGCGAGTTCCCGGAACACCGGCGCCGATGATTGTGTAAATGCCTGCATCATGCTCAGGCTTTTGCCGTCTGCCGGAATGACGAATGATGAATCCTGTGCCCTTCCCGTTTCTATCCCTACAACAGCGTTAACAATATCGAAGGTGGACGCCGGCAGGTAGGCGCTGTCGCGAAACCTCGGCATGTTGTAAATGGTAAATTCTCCTGTTCCATTGTCAAACATGCCGAATGTTCCGGTGACATTATTCTCTTTAAAATATTTTTCAAGCGAGTCGTCGATGGTCGCATTGTTCTGCGAACACGAATCCAGGGCGATCGCGAAGATGAAAAAACAAAGTAACGTGTACATCAAAAAATTTGGCGCAAAGGTCACTTCAATTTCTATTCGGTCCCATGCAAAAACCTCAGAGTCTGAATGATGCGCCGATATTAATAGACAGATCAGCAAATGCAGCGTCACCCTTCACATACTGTCCTGTTGCGGCAGTTCTTAATTTGTCCGAATAACTCTGTGTGCGGTTACGTTGCAAGGCAACGGGCACTGTGGCAAAAGCAACGAATTTATTGAAAGAATAAGCTGCTCCCGGCTCTACAGAAAACACATAACCCGGCCTGCGGAATCCCTCATCGTTGCCGATCAAATCGCTGGAAGGAATGCACTCAAAACGCAATCCTGCAGAAGTTGTGAGGCGGCTGAAGGTAACATTCACACCTGCCCTGGCCATGTACTGATCGGGTACGCTCATCGTCGCAGTTTTATAATCGATAGCCGTTTGCGAAGGTTTGCCACCTCTTCCTGTTGACACGCCGTTCTCACCCTTCGGGTTAATGAGGTAATAAAAATTACCGTAAACACCCACGCGGTGCGTGAAATTATAAAATGCATTCACTTCAGCAGTTACACCAAATCCGCCATCGCCCAATTGAATGGACTGGTCAACAGGGCCGCGAAGTTTCAATGAGTCGCTTTTCACAAATACATCCTGTACGTTCTCGTTGCCGGTAGGCAGCTTAACACCCAAACCCAACTGGATGTTGCCCTTCATAGATTTCATGGGATCGAGCAGCCAGTGGTATCCCGTTATGCGAATGTCGCCAACGCCGGATGAGCCGGTGTTGTGCCTTCCTGCCTGGCCGGCGCTGTTGCCTCCGTGTTCGTAGAGGGACGACCGTTTGTTGAGCAGCAACGGAACATCTATCGTAATGGAAGAACGCATATTGATATGTTTCACCAGCGTAAGGTTAAGCGTGTGCTGGTGATTGATCACCTCGGTGTGCTCTTCCATACGGTGCTTCTGCTCTTCGGTGCCCACAAAATGGCGAAAGGATTTGAAATAACGGTATGCCGTATTCAACTGCCAGCCCTTTCCGTCATGGGAAGGATCCTGCTTTGTACAAACGGCGCCGGTGCTCCGGATGGCCACACAGCCCTGTGCATTTGATGACTGATAGGCAATAACAAATAATAACGCTAGGAAAAATATTTTTTTCATGACACTCAGTTAGTTAATTGGAACAAATAATGTAAAAAAGATAGAATTCTAAGTTAGTTGGGTAATCTGCTTATGCCCGGGGTGGCTGTTTGTGTATGACATCGTAGCCTTCGGAAACAGATACGTTGTTGCCGACAAAGGTTTTCGGCTGTACAACAACCCATGCAGCGATGCTCCATGAATTAACTTCCTGCTTGTAGTCGGTAGTAGTATTTTTAAAAGAAGCGGAATTCTTGCTTTTGCTCTGTGAAGAAGATTGATCGATATCGTTTACCAGTTTGAAGAATTCAACTCTTGCATTCTGAATATCGGTTTTCTTTTCGTCCGGTAAACACAGCAGCACGAGCTGTCCATCTTCAACTTTTCTTTTTACATACCGGTAGTGTTTGCCGCCGAGTTCAATTTCGCCGTCGACCCTTTCAAAGTCGGTGGAATTCGTTGCCAGGTAAGGCGCGTGCAGCGGTGTCTTTAATTCAATAAGCTCGGCTTCGTTATACCCGGAATTGTCTATTTTTTTGGCGAGAGAAACGTCGGAAGTGTATTCAAAATATCCTGAGAGCAACCTGTATCCCATCCAATTGAATGCAAGCAATAATATCAGCAATATCGTGGCAGTCTGCTTCACAGTTAGTTTCGGTAAGGGAAGATAAGGAAATTTATATTACACCATATATTTTCCGGGCATTAAGTCCCATCACATTCTCCTGCTCTTCCGGCAGTATTTCTTCCATGTACTTCTCAATCAGGCTCTTCCATTGCACATAGATGCCCGATAAAAGCATCACCGGCCAATCACTCCCAAACATTAGCCGGCCGGTGCCAAAAGCCCCGAACACCACATCGAGGTAGGGATAAAAATCATGCGGGCTCCATTGTTTCCATTCCGCTTCGGTAAACAATCCGGAGAGCTTGCACGCCACGTTCGGGTGAGCCGCCAGTTCACCGATGGCCGCCTTCCATGGCTCGAGCTCCCTGCCTTTGATATTGGGCTTGGCGCAATGATCGAGTATAAACTGCTGCTGCGGAAAGGCGGCGACAAGATCTGTCGCGGCTTTGAGCTGCCGCGGAAAGATCAATATGTCGAAAGTGTAATTGTATTCGCTGAGCAGCGATATTCCCGCCCTGAATTTTTCATTGTACAAAAAATCGTCGGGTTCGGACTGCACGATATGCCGTATGCCGGCGATTGACGGGTATTGCCGCAGTTCATCGAGATATTTCGCAACCTCCGGCGACCGGAGGTCGGCCCAGCCTACAACTCCTTTGATCACGGGATGCGTTTTGGCCAGCTCGGCAAGGAACCGTGTTTCCAGCGCTGTGGTGGTGGCCTGAACGGCTATGCAGCCGTCGATATTATTTCTTTTGAGAGTGAGCTCGATGTCGGTGGGCAGGTAGTCTTTTCTCAACACTTTCATGTCCCTGTCGATCCATGAATAGTCTTCTTTGTTGTACTTCCAGAAATGAACGTGGCTGTCGAGAGTCATCCGTTTTAAGTTAAAGATACTGAATCGGGAAACGGCAAACCGCAAACGGCATTGTTAACTTATTGCCGATTGTCGTTTGCCAGTTGCCGGTTAATTCTTGCACAGCATCTTCAGCTCCTTAAAATAGCCAGGCCTGAAAAGGCCCGGCGTTTGTTGATCGTACCCTTTAAAAATAAACTCTTCAAATGTCTTCGTGCCGCGCCTGATGATGCGGCTCTTCCTGTAAGCAGGCGTGGTACGCAGGTCGAAAAATGACTTTACTGATTTAATGATCAGAGAACTTCCTAATAATGTGGTGATGGTGCTCATAATCAACTTTTAATTCTTTAAGAAAATTGGCCAGACCTGGAAAGGTCCGGCCGTTTGTTGATCGTACCCTTTAAAAAAATTCTTGAATATGGTTAGATACTAACTGGCTATCGGTTCGGCAATGCTCACGGTGGTGTACAGCTCTGATCCATCCTGACCCACAATTCTCAGCCTGTAAAACACGGGGCCCTCATAGGCATGCCTCAGCTTATCCGTATAAACATACGCCGGCTCATTACCCCATTCGCCCGTAAAAAACAGTCCGGCTTCTTCAAAATGGCGTCCGTCCGGGCTGCGCTCCAGAACATAGTGACTCACTCCTTCACTGAAGGGGGCCCAGGAGAGTACAATCTTATTTGCTGATCTTGCCCTTACGCGGATAACTGGTCCGGCGATGACATTGGTTGGCGTGGAATAGGAAGCTGTGGATCGTGAATTGGTGGCGTAATCGCCTTTTTGTGCATTTGCGGTGGCGGCTACCAGGATGGCGAGCAGCACGACCGGAATTTTTTGAATTGTTGGGTACAACGTTTTCATATTATCTATAGGTACTGATTACGGAACGATTGGGCCACGGGATAAATGGGTAGAAATCAGTAATTCCTGAGATATTGGAGAAAACGGTAAAGAAGATTGGAGGCTTAAAACGGGTAAATCCGAGGATTGGAACGGCGTGATGCCTGAACAAAGATTGCACGGGTTTTCTGAAACTGCAAATGTTCGGGCCGTTTTTTTAAAAAAAAACCGCCCAAAGGCGGTTTTTTAATCTCATCGATTTGAGCTATTTAAACTGCGGAACGAGGCTGGCCGCGAGGTCTGTTACTTTCTTGAGGCTCTCTTCTGAAAGGTTGCCTTTTTTGAAGTCGGCGAGCACCTCAGGATATTTGTTCTCCATTTCCAGCAGGAAATGCTCTTCAAACTCCTTCATGCGCCTAACCGGCACCTGCCTTACCAGTCCCTGCGTGCCCAGGTAGATGATAGCTACCTGCTTTTCAACAGGGTAAGGTGTGTACTGGGGTTGTTTCAGTATCTCCACGTTCCTGGCGCCCTTGTCGATCACCAGCCTTGTGGCGGCATCCAGGTCACCACCGAACTTGGAGAACGCTTCCATTTCACGATAAAGAGCCTGGTCGAGCTTGAGGGTACCGGCCACCTTCTTCATGGATTTGATCTGCGCGTTACCGCCCACGCGGCTCACAGAGATACCCACGTTGATCGCCGGGCGAATACCTGCGTTGAACAGGTTCGACTCGAGGAATATCTGTCCGTCGGTAATAGAAATCACGTTTGTCGGGATATATGCGGATACGTCGCCGGCCTGTGTCTCGATAATCGGCAGGGCCGTAAGCGATCCGCCCCCTTTCACCAGGTGCCTGATGGAATCAGGAAGATCATTCATGTTCTTTGCCACGGCGTCATCACTGATCACTTTCGCTGCCCTTTCGAGAAGGCGGCTGTGAAGGTAGAATACGTCGCCGGGATATGCCTCGCGGCCGGGGGGCCTGCGCAGCAGGAGGGAAACCTCCCGGTAAGCCACGGCCTGTTTGGAAAGGTCATCGAAGATGATGAGTGCAGGGCGGCCGGTGTCGCGGAAATATTCGCCGATGGCGGCGCCAGCAAACGGCGCATAGAACTGCAGCGGAGCGGGATCGGATGCAGAAGCCGCGACGATGGTCGAATAGGCCATCGCGCCATTATCTTCGAGCGTTTTCATCACTCCTGCAATAGTGGATGCTTTTTGCCCGATGGCAACGTATATGCAATACACCGGCTTGCCGGCCTGGTAAAATTCTTTTTGGTTGATAATGGTATCTATGGCGATGGCCGTTTTACCGGTTTGGCGGTCGCCGATGATGAGCTCCCTTTGTCCGCGGCCGATGGGGATCATCGCATCGATGGCCTTTAGACCCGTTTGCAGGGGTTCCTTAACGGGTTCGCGGTAGATAACGCCCGGGGCCTTGCGTTCGAGGGGCATCTCATAGGTTTCACCCTTGATCGGACCTTTTCCGTCTATCGGGTGGCCGAGCGCGTTAACCACGCGGCCGAGCATTCCTTCGCCCACGTCAATGGAGGCGATCTTGCCGGTGCGGCGCACTTTGGAGCCTTCCTTGATACCTGCCCAGTCGCCCATGAGTACCACACCCACATTATCTTCTTCGAGGTTCAGGGCAATCGCCTTGATGCCGGTCTCAAATTCCACGAGCTCACCGCTGCGAACGTTGTTGAGGCCGTAAACGCGGGCGATGCCATCTCCCACCTGCAAAACCGAGCCCACTTCTTCGAGGTCGGCAGCCGCGTTGAAGTTGCTTAGCTGCTGGCGCAATATCGCCGATATTTCATCCGATTTAATTTCAACCATATTTTGTGTTTATCTGATCTTGTATATAAAATCGTTATCTAAAAATTGCTTCCGGATGGCATTGAGGTCATACGCCACGCTTGCATCCACCAGGGTACCTCCGATCTCCAGTACAAATCCGCCGATAAGGTCCTCATCAACCGCTGTGGTAAGTTCAATATTTTTCATGTCGGACTGGCTCTTCACCTTTTCCACAATTTCCTTTTTAATCTCCTCGCTTACCGGTCCGGCGGTCGTCAGTTTAATGGAATATATTTCCTTGTACTTCTTGTATTGTTCAATGAATGCGCCGGCAATTTCGGGGAGGTTCATTTCCCTTCCCTTCCTGATCAGCAGCCGTATGAAAGAGTCGGTCAGTTCGCTGATGTTGCCTTTTGTAACGGCATCGAGAATAGCCACCTTCTTGTCGGGTGAAATAACGGGGCTCTTCAGCACCACCACGAACTCCCGGTTCACCGCTGCAACCGCCTGGAGATATTGCATGTCGTGATAAACAACATCCAGTTGGTTCGTTTCGATGGAAAGGTCCAAAATGGACTTCGCATACCTGCGTGCTAATCGCGGATTCATCATAATTTATAAATGAGCGGCTATGGCGCCTAGTTTAATTTAACTTCTTCGGTTAACTGCCTGATGTATGTTTCCTGATCTGTTTTGTTCGACAATTCGCGGCGGAGCACTTTTTTAGAAACTTCGATCACGAGCTGTCCCACCTGGTTCTTTACGTCGGTCAATGCCGCCATTTTCTGTTGCTGAATGGCACTCTGCGCGTCGGTGATGATCTTATTCGCTTCCAGCTTGGCCTGTTCTTTCGCCTCATTGATGATCTTGTCCTTCGTGTCGCGGGCTTCCTTCAGCAGCACGGCGCGTTCTTCACGGGCCTTGGCAAGCAGCGCCTCATTCTCACTTTTGAACTGGGCCATTTCGGCTTTCATCCTTTCCGCTGTTGCCAGTGAATCGGCAATTGTGGCTTCCCTGTCATTGAGCGACTTCAGGATGGGCTTCCATGCGTATTTCTTCAAAATGAAGAAGACGAGGAGAAATGCCACCAGCGTCCAGATGATAAGGCCGAAGGAAGGTATTAGTAAGTCCATTTTTTATTGTGTGTATTGTTGATAACTGAATTCGAAATTTGAAAATACTGCATTCGCCGCCCTGTGCTTTGAATGCAGTACAAAATTGGCTTAAACGAACATAGCCAGGATACCTGCGATAACCGCGAAGAGGGCAACTCCCTCAACGAATGCGGCAGTCAGGATCATGTTAGCGCGGATGTCGTTGATGGCTTCCGGCTGGCGGGCAATTGCCTCAACCGCGCCTTTACCGATCTGTCCGATACCGATGCCTGCGCCTACTGCTGCAAGACCGGCTCCGATCGCACCACCTGCGTTTGCCCAGGCTACATCGCTCAACAAAACTGTCATTAAATCCATAAATGTGTGTTTATATGTGAAAAAGTTTATACTTAAATAATCACCGGGTCATCGGGACCAATCTGGTGCTTGTCATGATCATGCACATCTTCAATAGCCTGGCCGATAAACACCGCCGTAAGGTTGGTAAAGATGAATGCCTGAATGAAAATTACCAGTATTTCGATCAGGTAGATGAACACCGAAAACGCCAGCGAGACAGGCGAAAATCCCCATCCGATGCCAACGCTCAATCCACCGAAAATGAAAATCAGGGAAATAAGGCAGATAATAATGATGTGGCCCGCCAGCATGTTCGCGAACAACCTGATGATAAGCGCGAACGGCTTGGTGAACACGCTTAATATTTCCACGAGAACCATGATTGGCTTCACTCCGCCGGGAACCGGGGGGTTGAAAATATGCCCCCAGTAATGCTTGTTGCCGTTTACGGTTATCAGCACAAATGAAATGACACCCAACACAGCGGTAAAAGCGATGTTACCCGACACGTTCGCCGAACCGGGAATGAGACCTACAATGCTGTTAATAAGAATGAAAAAGAAAACTGTGAGGAGGAAAGGAAGAAATTTTGCATAATCGTGGCCAAGATTCGGTTTTGCCACTTCATCGCGCAAAAACGTGATCACCGGCTCCAGCGCATTCTGCATGCCGGTGGGGGCCTTCTTCGTCCCGATGCCCTTCGCATATTTTTTGGCCGCGGCGAGCAGTATCCACACCAGCAACCCGAGTGCGAGGAACATTTGCACCACGTTCCTCGTCAATGAAAGATCATACACCTTTACACTGGGATCAACAGGTACAATCTTGTTGCCTGCCAGCCGGTATCCCTCCACCTCATGTTCGCCATGATGGAACGCCGACGACATGAAAACAGATAGCCCTTTCTGCGGCGAATATAATATTACAGGCAGAGGAATGGTTGCATGGTGCTCCACACCTTCATCATCCTTATAGCTTAAAAAATGGAACTCATGAGCATCCAGAACGTGCTCGAAAATCACCTCGTTTGCATCGAAAATCTGGTCTTCTTCACCGCCGGCTTTTGCAGCATGTTCACCCTCGTTTTCATGACCATTATGCTGCGCCATTGCAACCTGTGCAAATAGTATCAGGAAAAGGCCATAAAACGCTATTAATGAGGACTTTACTCTCCGGCTGAACATACCTGTCGTTAATTTGGCGCAAAGATAAGCATGCAGGGATAAAAAAACGAAAGCATTTATTTAATCCGGGTTCAAACCAATTCCCTCCGGAGTCTGCATGAAATGGAGGTTCGCATAGAACCCTCCGAGCGCCATCAGCTCTTCGTGGGTGCCCACTTCTTTTATCTCGCCTTTGTCCAGCACAATGATCTTGCTGGCCTTGCGAATCGTGGATAAACGATGGGCAATAACCACCGATGTACGGCCCGAAATAAGGGTGTCGATGGCCCGCTGTATCAGCAGTTCGCTTTCGGTGTCTATTGATGATGTGGCCTCATCGAGGATGAGGATCGAAGGATCGTACAAAAGGGCACGGATAAACGAAATCAATTGCCGCTGCCCAAGTGAAAGCGTGCTGCCCCGCTCCATCACATTGTAATCGTACCCGCCCGGCAACTGCATGATGAAATCGTGCACGTCTATCAATTTCGCGGCTTCAACAACCTGCTCCCGCGTAATCGCCGGATTGCGCAATGTAATATTATCCATCACCGATCCCGAAAAAAGAAACACATCCTGCAGCACCACGCCGATGTCTCTCCTTAACGCCTCCACCTTATAATCCCGGACCGGCGTGCCATCAATGCGGATCGAGCCTTTTTGGATGCCGTACAGCCTGTTCATCAAACTGATGATCGATGTTTTACCGCTGCCGGTATGACCAACGATCGCCACCGTTTCACCGGGTTCGGCAGTAAAGGTGATATTCTTCAACACGTAGCGTTCGTCGGTGTAAGCAAACCACACATCGTCGAACTCGATCTTACCTTTTATTTTTTTCGGATCATATTTCCCTTCATTCTTCAGGTAATCGTTGTTATCAAGCACCTTGAACACACGGTCGCTGGCCACCATGCCCATTTGCAATACGTTAAATTTATCGGCGATGACGCGCAGCGGACGGAAAAGCAGGTTGAGACACAGATAAAAAGCAGTGAGCTTTCCAGGCAGCGTGGCCGCATCTTCCGCCGTCATATCCAGCGCATTGGTGGCGCCCCACCACACCATCAGCGCCGTTCCCGCCGCCAGCACTATTTCCACGATCGGAAAGAAAATGGAATAGGCAAATATGGCATTGATGTTCGCGTTCCGATGCTCCCTGTTGATTTTCGTGAACTTCTTGAATTCTTTGTCTTCTGCGGCAAAGGATTGAACGATCTGCATGCCGGTGATGTGCTCCTGCACGAATGCATTCAGATGGGCCACCGCATTTCGTACCCTTATGAAAGATTTGTTCACGCTCTCCTTGAATATCCACGTCGCCACGAGCAGTATGGGAAAAGGAGCGAGGCAAACGAGGGTGAGCCGCCAGTCTATATAAAACATGTAACCGAGCACCGCCACAATGGAAAGCAGGTCGGCAATTATCGGTATCAGCCCTTCTGCAAAAATATCGTTGATGGCTTCAATGTCATTGATGGTCCGGGTGGTAAGTGTACCGATGGGTGTTTTGTCGAACTGCGAAAGGTTAAGCCCCAATATCTTGTCATACACTTTTACGCGCAGGTCCTTCACCACTGTTTGTCCGAGCCATGAAGTAAGAAAGGTAAAGTAAAAGCGAAGCGCCGATTCGAGCAGCAGCAGACCAACCTGTATGATAGTGATCCAGATGACCAGTTCCTCCATTCTCATCTTCACCCCTCCGGTCGAATTAACGCCGGTGCGTATGTAATCGTTAATGGTTACCTGTACAAGAAATGGTCTTACGGGCGAAAACAATGCGAGAATAATAGCGAGTGCCAGTGAAATAAAGAATCGCGTTTTGTAAGGCGAAGCGAAAGTGAGCACCCTTCTCAACAAGCTAAAGTCGAATATTTTCTTCGCAACGGAACTCCTGGGCATTCCGCAAATTTAAGGCAACTGTGCGCTTATTCTTCCACTTCGCCTTCCATGGATTTCCTGTATGCCTTAATAAAAATGGCGCCCAAATTCTTATAGGGAGGAATGTAATCGTCGAATTTTTCCTGCGCCGCCGAATCCGTGAACCTCGACCCCAGCGATCTCCAAAGGGTGATCCAGTCGATGTTCTGGCCGGCAACAAGATCGTTGTTGATTGCCTGCAAAATAGGCTCGTTCACTGTTTTTGTGCCCACCTGTTTCGTGGAAATGATGTGCGCTTCTTCACACACCTTTAACACTTCATTCAAATTATTATAACCGCCGCACGAGCCGAGCACCACAATTTTCGCCGTTGGCGCCAGTTGCTTCAGCGTGTAGGGAAGATGATAACTGTGCCCCCGGTGGATCACGATGGTAGGCTGCATTTTTTTCTCAGCGAGGTATTCGTTGAGCTTTGCCTGCGCCTTGGCATCGGGATCGTCCTCACCGAGCAGCGGCTTATTCGCGAATATCAACACCGGCCTGCCTTTCAGGGAGGTGATCGTTGTCCATTCGTCGTTCGACTGCACATCCCACTCCTTCTTATTGGTGAACATCTTCATGAAGTTCGCATAAGAATTCTGGCCGTCCTTGTCTTCATCACCATAGAAAAAAACCTGCTGGATCACGCGGCCGCTGTCGTCTGTGAGCGACTGGTAATCCTGCCCATAAATAGAGGAAATGCCCAGTTCTTTGGAGAGATCCACTTTATTGGTCGTGTCTGCCGACTGAAACAGAAGATTAAGCAGGTTATAAATAACGATGCCTCTTTTGTTGCTGTTGGCAACATTCGTTTCAAGATTCGTTTTGACTTCGTGCAGTATGAAGCGGGCAAGCTTCGGATTTTTATCCATGATGCTGCTGTAAGAGTCTGCCACGTCAACCGCTTCTTCCAGCCCTTTTGTGTTTTCCAGGTGAATCACAAATGCCTTCATGGTGGTCGAAATATTCAGCGTATCCATCTTGCTCAGGAAATCATTCAGCGTGTTGTACCCAGCCGACATCTTCAGGAATTTTCTGAAATAATCACCGTTAACACTCAGCAGCAGGCTGTCGCTGCGCGGCACCGTCATCCGCTCAAATATTCTTTTGTAAACGCCAAGATAGCTGGAGGTGTACATCTCGTCTTCACCGAGCACGATCAGGTAATAGAGCTCCTGCGGCGTCAACCCTTCAATTCTTTTGAAGCGCACCTTTTCATTTTCTTCCACGTGCAGGGCATTGATTTCCCGGATGAAAAACTGTTTTGCCTTGCTCGACATCCTGTCGGTAAGCGCCTGTATGCCCATTACAGAATCATTGAATGGCGGCAGTTGGCGCTTTGCATATTCGATCTTGGTTCTCACCATCAACCGGTAATATTCGAAATCGTTGTTCTTTACTTTGTCGATATCCTCGATGGTGATCTTGTTGCGCATGAGGTTATCGAGAAACGGAAAATACAATTGTCCGCTCCTGCTCGATGCGATCCTTCCGATCATGCGCACCAATGAATCCGGGTGGTTCCTGATCTTGTTGCCCAGGGTATTGTGAGCAGCGGCATAATCGTATAATTTACGAATGTCGCGGTGCGCGGCGATTTGTATGAACTGATTGGTAAAAGGAAGCTTGGGATTTTTATTCAGCTCGGGAAGTATCTCGTCGGGGTTGGCTTCAAGATATTTCCTGGTGAGTATCGTTCTTGACGGCCGCACACCCGGATTTTCAGGAAATGTAAAACACTCGAGCAATATCTTGCCCACGCCATAATCATTTTTGGCGATCACCGGTTCTATGCTTTTACCGTTCCTGTCGAGTACCAGGCATTCCTTGAGGGCATCGAGCATGGCCGGCGCCATGGAAACCGGATAGTCTTTTCCGCCTTTCAGGCGATTGTAACCCTTGAGCATCGTTTCAATGCCCTTCAGCGACTTCACCTTCTCCTGGCTGGTGAGTGTTGAATCCAGCTCAATTTTTTCCTGCAGCTCGTCAACCTGGCGCAGCAACACGTCTGCCACCTGCAAATTGATCGTTTCGTCGTTGGAAAGTTTCAGGGAATCGTTCTTGTCGAGCAACAGCTTCTGCTGGTTGTCGATCATATCGTGAAACAACATTCTTACCGTGGCAATCTTGAACGGATAGGACGTTTGGGACATCACCGCGCAAGGCAGCACCAACAGTAAAATGGTTAATAGGCGTGGATTCATAATTCTATTCCGCAAAAGTACGATTTAAAGCTTGTCTGCATCGTTTTACCACTTAACAATTTGATAATCTCATCCTTGCATCCACTGGTGCCAGAAAATTAACTTTGCGTAAATTTTTTGGCATGGAGGCCTCGCCTAAACGAATACTGATCGCCGATGATGAGCCGGATATTTTGGAAATCATCAGCTATAACCTCACAAGGGAGGGATATATTGTACAAACCGCCAAAGATGGCGACGAAGCACTGTCGAAAGCCAAAGTTTTTCGGCCGGAGCTGATCATACTGGACATTATGATGCCGAAAAAAACAGGTATCGAAGTGTGCACACTGCTTCGCCAGCAGCCGGCCTTCCGCGACACGCTGATCATCTTCCTGACCGCCCTCAATGATGAAACGTCGCACATCAGGGGCCTGGAAACGGGTGCCGACGATTACATCAGCAAACCGATCAGCCCCAAGGTGTTGCTGAGTAAAGTGACCGCCCTTTTCAGAAGGCTGAAGCCGGAATCGGGTCTCACCGCCATCCGTACCGGCAACCTGGAAATTGACCCTGTCAAATACGAGGTAGTGATCGAAGGCCGCCAGGTAACACTGGCGAAAAAGGAGTTCGAGCTGCTGTACATGCTCGCCTCGAAACCCGGGCGGGTTTTTCTCCGCAATGAAATTCTGAACCAGGTATGGGGCAATGACGTGATCGTTGGCGACAGAACAATAGACGTACACATCAGGAAAATCCGCCAGAAACTTGGTGTGGACTGTATTACCACCGTAAAAGGGGTGGGTTACAAATTTGATTTATAAATTACCTTAGTCTGATGCTCCACGAAAAGAACCTTTCCCCGAACCAGCTTTCGGCTTTTGCCTCACTTGCGCTAAGTTTTCCTATTGCCGCCGGCATTTTTTTGATCACCCAAAACGTCGTTACTGCAGCGATATCTTTTGTGATTATCTGGATAGGCAGCTATGGATTGATCCGCTTCACATTCGAAAAATTCATATACCGCAAGATCAAGCTGATCTACAAGCTGATTAATCAAACGAAAGCCACGCGTAAAGAAGAAGTTTATTTCAAGTACCTGCTGCCCCCGAAAAATATCGATGAGGTTCGCCAGGACGTTGAAGACTGGATGACCAAAAAAAACCAGCAGATCGAGCTGCTTCAAAAAAATGAAGCATACCGCAAAGAATTTCTTCAAAACCTGGCGCATGAGTTCAAAACACCCATCTTCGCTATACAGGGGTATGTTGAAACGCTGCTGAGCGGCGCTATGGAAGAAGAGGCCATCAGGAAAAAATTCCTTGAAAACACGGCGAGGAACGCCGAACGCCTGGTGCACCTCATCCGCGACCTGGATGAGATTACGAGCCTGGAAAGCGGAGAGCAGTTGCTATAAAAGCAAAACTTCATCATCCAGGAACAGATCCGCGAAGTGTACGACTCGTTGGCCATCCAGATGCAGGCGAAAAAAATCACCGCAGGGATAAAAAAAGGCTGCGAAGCGCCCATCTCTGTGTTCGCAGACAAAGAGAAAATTCGCCAGGTGCTGATCAACCTCGTTGAGAATGCCACAAAATATGGCAAACAGAACGGCACGGTTACAGCGAGCATTTACACCACCGATGAGCGGCATGTGCTCGTCGAGATCAGTGATGACGGCATCGGTATCGAAGAGGATCACGTGACGCGCATCTTCGAAAGGTTTTACCGCACCGATGCGGCCCGCAGCCGCGACAAAGGAGGCACCGGCCTCGGTCTTGCCATTTGCAAACACATCATAGAGGCACACGGCCAAACCATCCACGTGCGCAGCACCCCCGAAGTGGGCACCACCATCGGCTTCACACTTGACACAAAAAGAGCATAAAAGTTTTTTAGTATTTCTTTGATACTATAATCCCATTTATCGAGTTAATACTGGCAAAATCCTAATCCTATGAAACCGGGGAACCTGTTCCTCTTATTTATATTTTTCTCATTTGCCCATTTTCAGGCTGTTGCACAGTGCTCGAACGCAGTTCAAACCATCACTTACGACACATCAGTTACAGGCATCGGATCCACTATCGATCCCTACAGCTTTACATTTCCAAAGTTTGACGGCAGCCTTGGCACTTTAACCGAAGTAAGACTTGCGTCAGTAGTAAGTCTTACCTATGAATATAATATAGAAAATACCCTTAGTTCCTCACGAACGCATGCACTTAGGCTGCAGCGCCTCGATGAAATATCGGGCGCATCACTCATGTTGCCTATAAGCGCCGAATACGCAGCCCCATGGAAATATCATTCACTTGCTGCATCCGACGGTGTGACCGGCTCGGGATCCGATTTTCTTTCCGTTCCATCTTACCATCTGCGCAATAATGACACGCTGCTGAACGAAACAATTTTCAACACGGCCGATTATATCGGTTCGGGCACCGTCGTGTTCGACTACAGCACCATGATGCTTAGGACGTCCAATCCCGCCTCCGGTGCATATATCACGAACGACGCAGCATCAGACGACATCAGGTTTTCCATCACGTACGTGTACTGCAGCAACGTCATCCTCTCTTCAAACATCACTTCCTTCGTTGCACAAAAGAAAGAGGAGAGCATCCATCTTTCCTGGTTTTCCCGGAACGAACAGCCGAATACACGCTTTGAATTACTGAAAAGCACTGATGGTAAAGAATTTGTCTCCGTTGCTTCGGGGTCCGCAATAACACGCCTGCCTTCCGGAAAATTTACTTTTCGCTACATCCCCCATCAGCGCGAATCAGGAAAACTCATTTTCAGGATCAGGGAAAGGGAACAGAATGGTGTTTCCAGGTATTCGAATCTCAAAGTGGTTGACATCGGCAACGACCAGCACCGTCAACAAATCCATCTCGTTCCCAACCCTTCCAGGGCAGGCGCAGCAACCATCATTTTCGATCACCAGCAGCGAGGTGACTGGCAGGTCGAACTCTATACGATGTCCGGCCAACTCATCGGCAGAAAAAATTTCGACAACGCCCTGACCGGCCGGGTGCCTTCCAACACACAACTTTCGCCGGGAATGTATGTGCTCCGCGCGGTAAACACACAAACCAAAGAAAGCTTTACGGAAAAGATGACCGTGTATTAATAATATGTCTGGCCGAACGCCTTTAATGCATGCCCAGAAGCAGCAGCCTGATGGCGATGACCATCAATAATGCAAATGCGGCCATTACAGTGATGAATAATTTCAACTGATCCCTGAATCCCATCTTCATCCTTACCTTCAACTGCGAAATATCTCCCTTCAATTCCATAATGTCCATCTTGGTGGCCAGCCGCTCTTTCTCCGACTGAAACCGGTGGTTAACCATTTCCTCTATGCCCGATGCAAGCGACCTCGCATCATCTTCGTTTCTGAAATATTTGTTCAGCATCTCATATATCCTGAAAGTTTGCGTAAATGTGACCATCGCTTTTTTTTATCAAAGTAACGGCGCCACGCTGCCGACAAACAAGTGTATATACTCACAAGATGGTGGGTATTTTCTTCCTGATCTGCCGCGAAAAAACAATCCCGCGGTGTCAACCGCGGGATAAAACAGCAACTAAAAATCAAGAAATCAGTAGGTGCTCGATTTAGGGTCAAAATTCGTCCAGCCGGTCGCCCAGTTCCCGGAACCGAATGCTCCGCGGTACGAAACGGCAGTAAAGAAACCATCCATGCCCGCGAAGTCGGCGCCACTGGCTGCTGGCGATCCGCCCATCGGCAGAAAATTGGGTGCATTGAAATTGAAGGGATCGGTTAGCTGCACGGCCTCGCGTGTGTCGAGCACAATGTTGCCTTCCGATTCGGCCTTTGTCTTCACCAAACCAATCGCCTCGTTGATCATTGCCGACCTGTCTTCCGACGACATCGGGTTGGCGGGATAGCCGGATGTAACTGCCCGGGCGCCAGCCGAATCAACAAGGAAAGGTTTTGTGTACACCGCGATAATATTATTTTTAAAGGTCGATGCACCATCAGTGAGGTAACCTTTAACAGTGTTTGCGGATTCCATCGAAAATCCTGCTTTCCTGTGTCCAAGCAGTATCGAATTACTCAACGTAAACTGCGCGCCTCTTCTCCAACGGTTGCTGAAACCATGGTTGGCGGAAGAACCTGTGGTGTCGTATGGACCGATAAATGTAAAATTGCTGAGCTGCGGATGTGTATTGGGTGTTGCATCCGAACCGGTACCATCGTTGTCGCACTCGATACCGTTTGCCTGGTCGGTGTCGGCAGGTTTGTCGCGAAGTGACACTGCAAACTGGATCTTGCCGGAATATCCGAAATCAAAATCGAAATCATCATCGTAAGTTCCGAATGCAACCAGGTTTTTCGCATTCACCGTGCCGCCAAAAAATTCATATGCATCGTCGGCGCCAAATGAAACCTGAATGTTTTCTAAAATAGTGCCGGCACCCACTCCGCCAAGTGTAAGTCCGTTAATTTCCGAACCCGGCTCGGCGGCAATGCCCGAAAATTCAATTCTCACGTACCGCAATATTCCTGAATTATCTTCGGCGTCGCTTCCGCCATACGGGCGGTTAACGCCTCCTTCGATGATCGGAGCAGGAGAAGTTGGCCTGTTCGTTGGCGCATTCCCTAATAATATAATTCCTCCCCAGTCGCCGGCGGCGCGGTCACCTGCAGGTTTGCCGGAGGTGAACACGATGGGTTCGGCAGCAGTACCATCGGCGACCAGTTTCGACCCTCTTTCGACAATAAGGGCGCCTTTTTCGGCAACATCGCTTTTTACAATCGTGCCCGGCTCGATCGTGAGCACCGCGCCATTGTTAACATATACATAGCCTTTCAATGTATAAGTTCCCTTTGTGAGGGTTAGATTTTCGTCTATTGTTCCTGTAAGAACTTTTGAGTCGTTAGGGTCGCCGCCATCGCCAGGAACACCGGTTAAATCGTCGCCAACATTTACCTTGACACACGAAATAACCGCGAGTGAGCTGATGATGATAAACACGGCCTGCTTTAAATAAACCATATGCTGATTTTAATTTTTATAAGTCGAAGTCGTAACTGAAACCGAGTGAAATCGTGGATCCGGGTTTGTATGAACTGAATACCCGGTCTACATTTTTATCATACGTGCGCGAACCATCTACATTTTCGTAGTACAGGAATGCCTGGTTCAGGATGTCGCTCACCGTCAACTT
>CBIGXK010000006.1:0-30084 GCA_966193805.1 uncultured bacterium
CATTCCATAACCAGGACCGGTTACCGTAAGACCCGGCCGGTAAATATTCTGCGGAGGCAAAACCAAGTCAATCGTTTTGCCCGTGGATGGTGAAATAGTTATCGACCTTACCGTAACAGGCAGAGAAGGCAGCACGACGCCGTAATTTCCGGATACATATGAATTATCAAGAATGATGTTGTCCGTTGCTACAGGCAAGCGGTTTCCCGTCCAGTTCAATGCGTTGTTCCATAAATTATTTCCTGCGCCTCCATCCCATTTTTTCTGGGCAATGCTGGCGTTCGCAGAAATAACGAAGGCAAATAAAATGAAATACAAATGGTGCGACATACCTGCAAGGTATCATCGCACCATTCCTTAAAACAAGGTAAAAAAACGAGAATGTTACTGTTTTATAAACCTGACCGTAGTGCTCTTTTCACCCGCAACATACCCGGTAATCTGGTACATTCCCGGTGACAATCTCGACGCATCTATCGTTACATCCTGCGATCCAACGGTGAGGGACACACTTTGTTTTTGAATAATTCTACCGGAAATATCAGTGATCAGCAGTTGCAGCGTCGCTTTCTTTCCGGAGGTGACCGCCAGTCTCGCACCCGATGTAACGACTGTAGGCATGAGGTTGCCGATTACAACACCGTCAGCACCGCCGTTCGACACCACAACAATCGAGGTGTAATTGGCTGAGCCATCCCTGTCAAGCATTTTCAGCCTGTAATAGTTATTGCCTGTAACCATGGCTTCATCAGTAAACTCATAATCGAATTGCAAGACGGTACCCGGCACCTCGCCGATCTTATTAAAGTTCACGCCATCCGATGAGCGTAACACTTCAAACATCAACGGCGTACTGTTTTCAGTTATTTTCCAATTTAATTGTGCCCTATTCTTCCCTGCATTCTTCGCCGTGAACGAAACCACTAGCGTTGGCAAGGGCACCGCCGATTCAAAGTCGATCGAGAATGCGCCAAAGGAAGATTGCGCCTCAGAACTTACTGTTCCGCTGGTTGCTGTACCCGGACTCACACTTAATCCGGTACCACCCTGCGCGCTCACCCATGCTGTTCCATTATAGCGTGCAACGGTGAGTGTATGGCCGGCCAGTGCCCCGGGTATGGCGCCCGGTATTTCCAACTGAACCGCAGCATCGGATCCGCTGCCTATCCTTGCAATGTTCCAATAATAATTGGCAACGCCCTGCACAGGAGTCGTAAACGAACCACCATGGTTGCTGTTCACAAAATTACCTTCAAACGTGGAGACTGAATTATCTGCAGGTATAAGCGTAACAGAACGGTATGTTGTACCTGCTCCTGTTGCCAGCAGCAATGGTTCGGCTGATGCTGATCGCCTCCTTATATTTCCGTTTACAAAGCCCGTTGCAGAAGGAGAATTCAATACAATGTTCGAAACGGAACCCGGGGTCGTGTTATTTATTGTGATGGCGTTGGCGCCTGTGCTCAGTATTCCTTTATTAGCAGTATTGAAACTTAACCTGCCGACTTGCAATGAGCTCGACAGGGAAACACCGGCAGCATTATTGATCCTGAGCGTTACCTGGTTGCCCGCATTGTCGAATGTTCCGCTATGTGAATAAATGGTTTGCGCCGTGGTACCGTTCATCTCTATCACGAACAGATCACCGGTTTCATTAACAACCGTTGATGATGATGAGAATGTTCCTGCAGTGTGCTGGATATTTCCCTTCACAAATAAAACGGTTGGTTGCGCAGTTACGTTCGTGCTCGACTGCAGGTCGAGGCTGGTGCCGTTGGCGATCACATTGCCTTCCACATATAAATAGCTTGGGATGTCATTCCCATCGTGCGCCACGGTAACTACAGAATTACCCTGCACATCGAGATTGCCTTTTATAATGGCGTACCTATCCGGCAACGAAGACGTAGCATAATAATTGATGAGTACCAGCTCCGTATTGTTTGTATTCAGGATTCTTAAGTTTCCTTCGATCGTAATATTGAACAGTGATAAATAAACGGGCCCGGCGTCATTGGTTTGATTCGGGCAATCATAGGTAAGATTGCCAACTGATGCGTCTTCCAGAACGGTCACCCAGGAGTCAATGTTCCCTGTAATGTTTATATCAGAACCTGCATCATAATTTGCAGGTGGAATAAGCGGTCCGTTTGACTGAAGATTTAGCGCGGAGCCCGCATCAAAAACAAGATAGTCATTTGCTGTCAGCTCATTTGGAAGAAGGAACCCATCACTCGCTACCGTAATCGATCCGCCGCTATTTATGTTTAACCTTGTATTAAAACCCGTTGTGCCAAGGTCGAAAGACGCAATGGCATTGTCATTAACATCTCCCGTAAAATACCAGGTACCATCCACCTCACCCAATGCATCGCCGGCAAACGCCATCCAAAAGGCCGTATTGGTAACTGCACCGCTTTCGAGGGTACAACCCGCCGAAATTTTCAAACCGGGATTACCGGCGTTGCTACTGGCTACAGTGATGGTACGGTCAACGCCGCCCGTGGCGATAATTTTAACATACTTGCCCGTTCCGGTAACAGAAAGGCTGTTGATCGAAACACTGGCATTCAGTGTAACCGTTGCATCATCGTTGAAAATAACGTTAGCTGTAGATGCGGAAGGAAAATCGATAGCAGGACCACCGCCGCTGGTATGCGACCAGTTGGAATTATCGTTCCAGTTATCATTTGGAGATCCTATCCAATAATAATCCTGGGAAAATCCGCGTAGGGAAAGGGACGAACATACTACAAGGAGTACGTATAATTGTTTCATACTGTACAGTTTGATCCGGTCTGCACAGGAAAAGAGGATTCGGTTGTTAGTCTTTAAAAGGAACTTAATGGAGAGTTGGGGCCAAAATACACAACAAAGATTTAGAATGCAAGTATATGAGGGAAATTATTAGTTGATGAGCCGGTTGCCGGCCGTTTATTTTTTACGAAAGAAAATACGGATGGGCACGCCCGTAAATTTGAATTTCGACCGTAACTGCTTCTCCAGGTAATTTTTATAAGGCTCCTTAATGTCATCCGGCTGGTTGCTGAAAAATGCAAACGACGGAACATGTGTGGGTAACTGCGTGATGTATTTAATATTAACGGGGTTCCCCCTAACGGCAGGCGGACGGTACGCCTCGATGGCTTTCAGCATCACGTCATTCAATTTCGAGGTGGGCACTACGCGTTGACGGTTTTCGTAAACTTCCAGTGCGGTCTCGATCACCTTGAATATCCTGGTTTTTTCCTGTGCTGAAATAAACAAAATGGGAACGTCCGTAAAAGGCGCGAGTCTTTCCTTCAACACGTTCTCAAATTGCACCGCTGTGTTGGTTTCTTTCGGTATCAGGTCCCATTTGTTTACCAGCACCACCACGCCTTTTCCTTTTTTGACGGCCATCGAAAAGATGTTCAGGTCCTGTGCAGTGATGCCTTTTTCGGCGTCCAGCATCAACAGGCAGATATCGGTTTCATCCATCGCCTTGATGGCACGGATCACCGAATAAAACTCAAGATCTTCATGGACCTTTGTTTTGCGCCGGATACCCGCGGTATCAATCAGGATAAATTCTTTCTTATATAATTTATAATGCGTGTGAATGGTGTCGCGCGTGGTGCCTGCGAGATCGCTTACAATGGTGCGTTCCTGGCCTACCAGTGCGTTGAGCAGCGATGATTTGCCCACGTTTGGCTGGCCGATGATCGCGATCTTCGGAAGCGAGGCCAGCTCCCCGGTTTCTTCGGATGTTTGTTCGGTGATAAGGTCCGCCACCGCATCGAGCAATTCTCCGGTGCCGCTGCCGGTCATGGCCGAGATGAAGAAAATGTTTTCGAACCCGAGCCCGTAAAATTCTGTTGCTTCGAGCAGCCTTGTGTGGTTATCCACTTTGTTGACGGAAAGAAACACGGGTTTGGAAGTTCTTCTCAGCACATCGGCCATTGACACATCGAGGTCGGTGATGCCGGTTGCCGCATCTACAACAAAGATCAGCGCGTGCGCCTCCTCGACGGCCACCAGCACCTGCTTGCGGATCTCTCTTTCGAATACGTCTTCACTTTGCGGTACGAAACCGCCTGTGTCGATCAGGTTGAAATTTTTACCGTTCCAGTCGGCTATGCCATACTGCCTGTCGCGGGTAACGCCGCTGGTGTCGTCAACAATGGCTTTTCGCTGACCCAGCAGGCGGTTAAAGAACGTGCTTTTGCCAACGTTGGGTCTTCCTACAATTGCTACAGTAAATCCGGCCATAAAGTAATTTCTACCCTGTAAAGAAATGTATAATTAATAAATGTTGTGTCAGTGATATCCGTATTCTCTGAGCATCAGGTCGTTGTCGCGCCACTTGGGACGCACTTTTACAAAAAGCTCAAGAAATACCTTTTGCTGAAGGAACGCCTCAATGTCTTTACGCGCCTCCGTTCCAAGCTGCCTGATCATTTTTCCCTTTTCTCCCAGGATGATGCCTTTTTGCGTTTCGCGTTGTACAATCACATCCGCAGCAATCTAAATAAGCTTGGATTTCTGCTTAAATTCATTGACGATCACGGTGGTGTGGTAAGGAATTTCTTCCTCATACAAATAGAATATCTTCTCCCTGATCATTTCGGCAACAAAGAATTTCGTGGGCAGATCGGAAAGTTCATCGCCCGCAAAGAAAGGTTCGCCCTCGGGAAGATATTTCACCACAGTGTTCACCAGGTCGCCCGCTGCAGGGGCGTATAATGCTGAAATCGTTTTTACGTCGGTGGCATACGGCCTGGCTTTAAAAAACTCTTCTGCTTCTCTTACTTTCTGATCGCTGGCCCGGTCGATCTTGTTGATGATCACAATTCCGGGCACTTTAATGCCGAGAGAAACAAATACCTCGTCGGCCTCCCGGAGATTTTCATTGACATCCACGAGAAAAATTGCCACGTCGGCATCTTCGATGGCTGTTTTTACCGCGTCCATCATTTTTTGATGCAGCTTGTATTTCGGCTCTATGATACCCGGGGTATCTGAGAAGATGATCTGGAAATCTTTTTCGGTGATGATGGCTTTGATCCGGTGTCTCGTCGTTTGCACTTTAGGTGAAACGATAGCCAGCTTTTCGCCTGTGAGGGCATTCAGCAGGGTGCTCTTCCCCGCGTTGGGCCTTCCAAAAATGCTGACGAATCCTGATTTCATGAGAGCCGCAAATTACATTAACGCCTGCGGTACCCGCAGACCTGTTCAAAATAAAAAAGGTTCCTTACGGAACCTCTTGTTGCGAAGGGAGGGTTCGAACCTCCGACCTTCGGGTTATGAGCCCGACGAGCTACCGCTGCTCTACTTCGCGATGTGGATGGCAAATGTACGACAAGCCAGCCGCCCCACCAAATTCATTAACTCTTCTTTCTGATATTACTTGCGCCGCTCGTCCTGATGTCGCCTATCATACCTGTTCCCCTGTAATCGATCGTAGTAGCTCCCGAAGCTTCTGCATTCAGCACTTTATTAACGGTGATTTTGATATCCGATGCACCGCTGGCATCGATCCTGCAGTTTTCAGCCGCCAGGTCGTAACCCTTAAAATGCGAAGCGCCACTGGCCTCGATATTCACGTCACCGGCGCTTCCGCCCACCACAACATCCGAAGCGCCACTGAGATCGAATTTCAGCGACCCGGTATTTACCTTGCCCTTGAAGTCGCTTGCCCCGCTGAGGCCAATGACCAGTTCCCTGCTGTCGAGCACTCCGTTAACGGTTACATCGCAGGCGCCCGAAGCAACAATCCTGTCAAGCTGCTTCGCCGATACATACACCCTCGCCTTCCTGTTATTTCCCCAGCGCCACCGCTTTTCCTCGTACCATATCTTCAGCACACCGTTCCTCACCTGTGTTTTGATGGCTGCTCTGTTCTCATCGCCCTCTGCGCTCACCGCAACTGAATTTTCATTGCCCTGCGAAATTTGCAGGTCAATCGCGCTGGATACGTCAATCGCGTGGAAATCACCCACATCGCGGAGTTGCGCATCCTTGTCGTGAAAAACTACTTTTGGTTCCTGCGCCCGGGCCAACAGCGCCCCTGATAACAGCAGTAATGGCAAAACGATATACTTCATCCTGAATGTTTTTTGTAAGACGCTAAGCTCAAGAATAATGTTACAGCATTTGTAATGTTTTTAATCACTAACTTTGCCCTGCTTTTCATTAAGCAGCTTCAGATTCCCGGGGTGCTTTTCCGCCTGAGGGCGGGATCGCTGAGATGATACCCGTTGAACCTGCCAGGGTAATGCCTGCGAAGGGAGAATGTTTCGCTTCATTGTCATGGTATGAATAGGTGTCTCCGGAGAGGATGTCGCTGGTTATTTAATTAATCAGATCATGACAAAGTTTATCACGTCAATACTATTTTTTCTGCCGCTGTTTTTGGCCGCACAAACAGATTCTGTCCCACTCAATGAAGATTCGTTGAGAAGAAGCGCGCTCTTCCTCGAACCTGTTGAAGTGATAGCCATAAGGGCCAGTGAAAACGCACCCTTTGCCAAAACCACCATCACCAGTGCAGCTATCAAAAGTTCCAACCTCGGGCAGGACCTTCCTTTCATCCTTAACCAAACGCCGTCGGTTGTCATCAACTCCGACGCGGGTAACGGTGTGGGCTATACGGGCATCCGCATCCGCGGATCGGACGCCACGCGCATCAACATGACCATCAACGGCATTCCCTACAACGATGCGGAATCGCAGGGACTGTTTTTCGTGAACCTGCCCGATCTCGCTTCGTCGGTAAGCGACATCCAAATTCAACGCGGCATCGGCACCTCATCCAACGGCGCCGGCGCGTTCGGCGCCTCCATGAACTTCAGCACCAACGAAGTGAACCTCGACGCCTACGGCGAGCTCAATAACAGCGCGGGTTCATTCAACACCTGGAAGAATACAGTAAAAGCAGGGTCGGGCCTTATCAACGGACATTTCACCGTTGACGCACGCCTTTCAAAAATATCCAGCGATGGCTTTATCGATCGCGCCACTACCGACCTTTCCTCTTTTTATGTTTCCGGCGCCTACATAACAGATAATACGTCCATCCGCGTCAATGTGCTGTCGGGTAAAGAAAGAACCTACCAGGCCTGGAACGGCATACCCGAAGCCGACCTGCACAATAACCGCCGCGCCAACTATTCGGGAACAGAAAAACCCGGTGAGCCGTACGACAATGAAACCGACAATTACCAGCAGGATCATTACCAGCTCTTTTTCAATCACCGGTTCAGCGACGATCTCTCTTTCAATACCGCCTTCTTCCTGACAAAAGGGAAGGGCTACTATGAAAATTATAAAGCCGGCGAATCGTATGCAGATTATGGGCTCTCCGATTTTATTATTGGTAACGATACGCTGGCCCAAACCGATCTTGTGCGCCGCTTGTGGCTCGACAATGATTATTTTGGGCAGATATTGTCGCTGCGATACAAACATTCACGTGGCCTGCTCACCGTTGGCGGCGGATGGAACCGCTACAACGGTAAGCACTTTGGAGAGGTAACGTGGGCGCAGGCCGGATTTCCTGTCAACTTCCGGTGGTACGACCTGCGGTCAAAGAAA
Source organism: uncultured bacterium (assembly GCA_966193805.1). Classification (GTDB taxonomy): domain Bacteria; phylum Bacteroidota; class Bacteroidia; order Chitinophagales; family Chitinophagaceae; genus Flavitalea. The sequence goes on from CBIGXK010000006.1 coordinate 7,576, forward strand.
ACTGACGTTAACGCCTATGCGAAATATGAATACCGCATCGCTACCGGCCTTCAATTATTTGGTGACCTCCAGTATCGCGACGTCGTGTACAACCTCGGCGGCTTCAGAGACAACCCCACCCTTTTCATCAATAACCATTATCATTTCGTCAACCCAAAACTCGGCATCACGTACAACTTCGACCGTACACGGATGTACGCATCCTATGCCTTTGCCTCGAAGGAACCCAACAGGGATGATTTTGAAGCAGGGGCCGAACAGCAGCCGGAGCCAGAAAAAATGCACGACATAGAAGCCGGCATAGAAACGAAATTCAACCGTTATTCCTGGTCGGCGAATGTGTACTACATGAAATACCGCGACCAACTGATTCCAACAGGAAAGATCAACGACGTGGGCGCTTATACGCGTATTAACATACCCGACAGTTACCGTGCCGGCATCGAGTTGCAGGGCAGCGTCACCCTTGCAAAATGGCTGGCCTTTTCCGCGAACCTGGCGCTTAGCCGCAACAAGGTGCAGAACTTTACGGAGTATTACGACGACTATGATAACGGCGGGCAAAAATCGGTTTACCGTGGTTCGACCGACATAGCGTTTTCGCCATCAGTGACAGGAGGAGCAGGCATCAGCATCGAGCCTTTTGAAAATGCGCGTATCGCCCTTTTGTCGAAGTATGTGAGCCGGCAGTATCTCGACAACACGTCGATGAAAAGCAGGAGCCTTGATCCTTATTACGTGCAGGACGCAAGGGTGAGCTATTCGCTGCCCAACAGGTTGTTTAAGTCAACCGATCTCATACTGCAGGTGAATAATGTTTTCAATAAAAAATATGAAGCGAATGGCTACACTTTCAGCTACCTGTACGACGGAAGTTTGACGACTGAAAACTTTTACTTCCCGATGGCGGGCACCAATTTTATGTTCGCTGTAAATATCGGGTTATGATAAACTCTGCCACCCGACCATGCCGCCGGCAAGATTTTTTACATTGGTAAAACCCATCATCTCGAGGTACATGCAGGCCTGCAGGCTGCGGTTACCGCTCCGGCAGTAGAAAACAATCTCCTGGTCCTTCAGCCCCTCGATTTCATCCGTTTCCATGCCCTGTATTTTAGCGAGTGGAAGGACGATGCCGCCAATATTAAATTCAACGTGTTCGTCGGGCTCTCGAACATCAACAAGATGTATTTCTTCTCCTGTTTGCAATCTTGAACGCAATTCTGCTGCGGATATATTTTCCATGTCGGTTAAAAAGAATTTTGGGTGGTAGAATCGGTTTGCCTTTGCGGCTTTTCTTTGCTCAGCCATAGATCTATGGTTTGGCCGGGCCTGATCCTGTTCATGCGGTTATCGTATGTGTACCTTTCGGGGCTCTGCCTGTAAACATATCCTTCCTCGGTGTTTTTCACATCGGGATCGGGAACAACTGCGCCCGGGCTGAGGCCGGTCGCCTGCAGCAGCATCATTGCTTCGTTGTAGGTTAACGAGAAAAGATCAGGTACATTAAACTCATCGCGCCCGAGGCCGCTGCCGAGCACCAGCAGGATGGCACTACCCATGCTGATCTTCGTGCCGGGTTTTATTCGTTCACCATCATACTGCTGCTCGAGAACCGAATTCTTGGCAAAATCGGGCCGAAAGACAGTGTCCTTCAGCTTTAACCCGTATTGTTTCAGCACCAGTTGCGCAGTGCGGAAGCTCATCCCTTCCAGGTTGGGCATTTCGATGGCCGGCGGCACGGCCCTGTTGATGGTCAGGTAAACCACCCTGTTTTCTTTCACCACCGCATCCGCTTCGGGGAACTGCCTGAGCACCGAAAGCGGCGCGGCCGTATCGGAATAGATCGAGTCCTGGATCTGAATTTCAAATCCCTGGTCCTTAAGTATTTTTTCGGCCTGGCCAAGCCTGAGATTCATCACCGAAGGGATGGTAAGACTCTTTCCGTGCCGGGTGAAGTAATCGAGTGACAACAAGAAAAGAAAGAGTAGAATGAAAACCAGCACCAGTGCAAACAATACATTTATCCACAGCGGTTTTCCGGTAATGAATCTGAACATAGCTCCAAATGTAATAAAGAATTATTTGTGTTTACGGGAGAGTGCATCTTCAATTAATGCAGTATAAAACTCCTTGAGTGTCAACCCATTCGCTTTAACCTGCTGGGGCACGATGCTCGCTTCGCTCTGTCCGGGCACCGTGTTTATTTCGAGAAGGAAGGGCTGCCCGGCCTGTTCGTTGTAAATGAAATCAATGCGGACCACGCCGCGGCAGTTGAATACCTGGAACACTTTTTTGGCGGTGGCCCTGATTTTTTCCGCAATTTCTTCGCTTACCCCGGCAGGGGTTATTTCCCTGCTCATGCCTTCGTACTTGGCCTCAAAATCAAAAAAATCGTTTTTAGAGATCACTTCCGTGATGGGCAGCACGGTGATCCCTTTGACGGACCTGTAAACGCCCACAGTGAATTCCCTGCCCGGGATCAGCTCTTCCACGAGTACCTGCGTGTCTTCTTTGAAGGCCTTGTCGAGTGCCGCAGGTAACTCTTCCGCAGCATTTATCTTGCTCATGCCAATGCTGGACCCGCCGTTGTTGGGCTTCACAAACACCGGAAATTTCACCTGGGCGGCAATTTCATCTGCGGTTAGCCGCGCATCGCTGAACAGGTGAACAGACTTTGCTGTGGGTATGCCCGCCATCGCGGCGACGGCCACCGTGTACCGTTTATTGAACGTGATGGCAGACGTTGCGGCGTCGCAAGACGTGTAAGGTATGTTGTGAAGGTCAAGAAAGCCCTGCAGTTTGCCATCCTCGCCGGGTGTGCCGTGGATGCCGATCAGCACGGCATCAAACCAAATTTTTTTTCCGGTAAGCAGTATGGAAAAATCGTCTTTGTCAACCTGTACCTTTCCATTTTCATATTCGTACGTCCAACCTTCGGGCCTGACGTCGATCGTATATACATCAAATTTTTCCCTGTCGAGGTTTTTCTCGATCGTCACTGCGCTTTTATAGGAGATGACGGACTCGGAAGAATAGCCACCTGTTACAAACGCGATAACTGGTTTTGCACCCATGGATCAAAGGTGGAGTTTTTCTTTCTTTGCCAAAAGCTCGTCCACTGTTTCCCTGTACATTTCGTCGGGTACGCAGCAATCAACCGGGCAAACCGCCGCACACTGCGGCTCTTCATGAAAGCCCTGGCACTCTGTGCATTTATTAGGAACGATATAGTAAGTATCCACTGCAATAGGCGCATTGCGTTGGCTCGCGTCAACCATAGTGCCATCCATCAACACATACGTGCCCTTCACCGTTGTGCCATCCGACATGGCCCATTCCACTCCTCCTTCATAGATGGCATTATTCGGGCACTCCGGTTCACATGCCCCGCAATTAATACATTCGTCTGTTATTTTTATAGCCATAATGTGACGGATTTTATGAATTGATTCCGTTTACTTTTGCACAACAAATATACAATGAACTGGCCATGAATAAAGATCAACGCATTGATTTACTGAAAAAGCTGGGCGAATTTATTTTATCGGCCGACGAGCAATGGGAAATGGCCAAAGAGAAAGCATCGTACGAAAATGCGTGGTTCGTGCCCGAATTTATTCAATACCAACTGAATCATATTGCCGGCGAATACCTTGCTCCACATAAAATAGCAACCTGGACCGGCAAGTATGACATCCCGGTTAATCTTCAATCGCCAAAAAATGTGGGTGTGGTAATGGCCGGCAATATTCCACTGGCGGGGTTTCACGACTTCCTTTCGATATTTATTTCGGGGCACCGGCAAACCATAAAACCTTCGTCGAAAGACAGTGTGCTGATGGTCGAAATCATTAAAAAGCTCACCGCCTGGGATGCGGACGTTTCATCGATGGTGTCGCTGGCCGACCGGCTCGCGGGCTGCGACGCGTACATCGCCACCGGCAGCAACAACTCATCGAGGTACTTCGACTATTATTTCAGTAAGTACCCACACATCATACGACGCAACCGCACGTCGGCCGGCATCCTTACCGGCGATGAAAGTGCCGCCGATCTCGAAGCGTTTGCGGACGACGTGCATCTTTATTTTGGCCTCGGTTGCAGGAACGTTACAAAGTTATATGTGCCGAAAGACTACGACTTTTTACCCCTCCTCGATGCATTCAAAAAATATGGATGGCTCGCCGACCAAAGCAAGTATAAAAACAACTACGACTACCAGTTGGCCGTCATGATGATCAACAAGGTGCAATACATGACCAATGGCTCGCTGCTGCTCCAGGAAAACCATGGCATGTTTTCACCCATCAGCCTCCTGAATTATGAGCATTATGCAGATGAACAGCAGGTTTACCGCGACCTCGAAGGTAACCCGGACGTCCAGTGCGTTGTTGGCAGAAAGGCGATTTCGTTTGGGAGGGCACAACGGCCCGCGCTGAATGATTATGCAGATAAGGCAGATACCCTGCAATTCTTGCTGGATTTATGACGAAGACAAACTAATTTTGACATTGATCTACGAAGACCTTAGTAAAACAATTGTTAAACTGAACGGGTGGTACAGCTATTGTGGGCGATAGATCGTTTATTTGTTGCACAGGCATGTATTTTGTCAAACTATTAAATAATTCATTATAATCAAGAACTACATATGAAAATCAGCAACACACTTGCCGTGATCGCTTTAAGTGCGGCAACTTCGCTGGGAACGGTTTGGGGCTATAATAAGATAGTCAACAGTGACCAAACTTACGTCTATCCACAATCTGATTCAGGAAAGGCGCCGGCCAACTACGCCGGCTTCAAAGGTGTGGACGGGGCCAATGTCCTTGTGGATTTTACACCAGCAGCGTCTGCAGCGATCCCCGCAACGGTGCATATCAAAACAAAAACAACGCGCACAGTGAGCAATAATCTTCCCAGGAGGAGTCCCTTCGAGGATCTGTTCGACCTCGACATGGGCGATCTTTTCGGCGACAGGATGCGTTCGCTTCCGCAGATGGCTTCAGGTTCGGGCGCCATCATCAGTGAGGATGGCTACATCGTTACCAACAATCACGTAATTGACGGAGCAGATGAGATCACCGTTACGCTCAGCAACAGGCGGTCGTTCACGGCCAAGCTGGTGGGCACGGATCCAAGCAGCGACATAGCCGTATTGAAAATTGATGCGAAGGGCCTGCCGTTCATGCTTTACGGCAATTCGGACGAGGTGAAGATCGGACAGTGGGTGCTGGCTATCGGCTATCCGCTCAATCTTGAAGCGACCGTTACCGCCGGTATCGTGAGCGCAAAGGGAAGGACACTGGAAATCAACAGGAGGCAAAGCAATACGCCTGTTGAATCGTTCCTGCAAACTGATGCAGCCGTAAACCCCGGCAACAGTGGCGGCCCACTGGTAAATACAGATGGCAAGCTGATCGGTATCAATTCGGCCATCGCTTCGCCTACCGGATCCTATGCAGGCTATTCGTTTACCATCCCGGTGAATATTGTGAAGAAGATCATTGCCGACATCATGAAATTCGGGACCGTTCAGCGTGCGTACCTGGGTATTCAGTACCCACGTGAAGGTCTGAGCTCAGAACAGAAGAAGGAAAGCGGCATACCAGAAAACACCGATGGCGTTTATGTGATGGACGTACCGAAAGATGGTGCCGCCTACGCTGCGGGCATCAAGAAAGGAGATGTAATCGTTGCCATCAATGAAGTGCCCATTACCAGCGGTGCAGAAATGGTTGGCCAGATAGCCACCTTCAGACCGGGCGACAAGATTTCGATAACTTACAAGCGCAACGGTAAAGAGATCACTTCGAAGGTGACCCTGCGCAACAGCACAGGTACCGAGGAACTCGTTAAGTCATCCATTGTCCAAAAACTGGGCGCCGACCTGGCAACGCTCAGCAAGGAACAGGCCGATGAACTCGGCGTTTCGGGTGGAGTTGAGATAAAGGCGATCGGGGCAACGGGCCTCCTGAGCAAAGTGAGGGTTAGCGAAGGATTTGTGATACTGAAAGCCAATAACCAGAAAGTAAATTCGGTAGATGATTTTAAAAAGGTACTGGAAAGTGCGGGCAGCAGTGTGAAGGTGGAAGGCATCTACCCGGGATATGAAGGCGTGTATAACTTTGTGTTGAATTTGGATAGTGTGAGATAATCACAATTTTTCAAACACCAAATAACTCCAGGGCTCCATCAGTAGTTTACTTATTGATGGAGCCTCGTAGTTTTTACCCGTAAATACTTCTTTGTACATCCCCGAAACGAGGGACTCTTCAAAATGAACGTCCTGCTGGTGCGGACAAAGATTCAACACCACCACTATTTGCTTAAGCCGCGAAACCTTTAAAAACGCCAGCATTTTTCTATCCGAATTCGTGGTGAGCATCAGCACCGTTGTGGGCTCGTCGCCAAACGCATTGCGCAGGTCGAGAAGCGTATTATAAAACTGATGAAGCTCGGGCCGTGCGCTCCATTCAATCGTGTCCTTCTCAAAAAATTGCAGTCTTTTTTTATTGGGAAGCTCTTGTCCGCTGTAGACCATCGGAATACTGTTCCATGTGCACGCAAGCACGGCGAAGGGCAGCACGGCGTCACCGTATTTTTCATATTCGGTGCCGTTCCAACTGTTTTCATCATGATTGGAAGTAAAGAACAGGTAGTTGGTTTGCGGCAGTTTTTTACGCTGGTATTCTGCGAGGGCGGATGTAAGATCGCTGATCGGCAGTTTTTGCCTGATGTAATTTTCCGTAATATGCATCCAGTTCCAGGCGTAGCTGCAATCGAACACATACTGGTAGTTCGCATGTTCGGTTTCTGCCAGCCAATACAATTGTTTTATCTTATCGAGGTGCTGCCTTGCCTGTCGCCAAAAATCGAGCGGTACAAGATGTGCCATGTCGCAGCGGAAGCCATCAATATTACATTCCTTCACCCAAAATTCCATGCCCGCCAGCATTGCCCGCCTCATCGCATGATCGTAGTAATTGAGGTCAATAACATCCGTCCAGCCGTTATTGTCGTAGAATTGGCCCTGTGCGTTCCTTTTATAAAATTCAGGATGTGTGGTGGTCCACACATGGTCCCAGCTTGTATGATTGGCCACCCAGTCGATCAGCACTTTGAATCCCGCGTCATGTGCCTTTTTAACGAGCATTTTGAAATCGTGCACGGTGCCGAATTCGGGGTTGGTTTCGGTATAGTTCGATATGGAATAGTAGCTGCCGAGCGTACCGAGCCTTTTTTCGATACCTATGGGTTGTACGGGCATGAACCAAAGTACCTTAACGCCCATGTCGCGCAGGCGGGGCAGTTCTTTTATAAATGATTTGAAAGTGCCTTCTTTGGTGTATTGCCGCAGATTTACTTCATACACGTTCGTGTTCAGCGACCAGCGCACCGGCTCGAAGTGATAGTTCATACTTACAAGGTACGGAAGGTAGTTCGTACCTTTACATCGTGTATGAAATCATTCAACGTTCCTACAACATACCGCAGTCCACTGATCAGTGCGATCAAAAACAAAAGAAAGCAGGCAGATAAGCTGAAGAAAGATTTGTCGCCGACTCTTCTCGACCTCGGACCTGTAAAAATTTTCCTGGCGCGTCATTTTGGTTTTTGCTATGGCGTGGAAAATGCCATTGAAATTTCGTTTCGCACCGTTGAAGAGAACCGCGATAAAAGAATTTTTTTGTTGAGCGAAATGATTCACAATCCGCAGGTAAACGCGGACCTTACAAAAGAAGGCGTAAGGTTTTTGCAGGACACCGGCGGCCGTCAGTTGATAGAATTTGATGAGCTGAAAGAAAATGACATCGTTTTGATCCCTGCATTCGGCACAACGCTGCAGATTGAAAAGGAACTTCGCGAAAGAGGTATCAAGATAGAAAAATACAACACCACCTGCCCTTTCGTTGAAAAAGTATGGAACCGCAGCGAGCAGATCGCACGCAAGGGATACAGCATCATCATTCACGGCAAACCCAAACACGAGGAAACACGTGCCACCTTTTCGCACGCCAGCTACAATGCACCGAGCATCATCATCAACGACATGGATGAAGCAAAGGTGCTGGCACATTACATCACCGGAGCGTTACCCGCCGAAACTTTCTATGAGAAGTTTGATGGCAGATATTCGGAGGGCTTCGAGGTACAAAACGACCTGCAACGCATTGGCGTAGTAAATCAGACGACACAACTGGCCACCGACACACAGGCCATCGCCGACTTTCTCAAAAAAACGATGAAGGAGCATTACCGGCTCGATGATGAACACATCGGCGAACGGTTTGCCGACACGCGAGACACACTGTGCTACGCAACAAACGACAACCAGGGAGCGGTTACGGCATTGCTCAACACCCGCGCCGACCTGGCCATAGTGGCCGGCGGATATAACTCGTCCAACACTACCCACCTGGTGGAACTGTGCGAACAAAAACTGCCGGTGTATTTCATCAACTCCGCAGACAAAATACTATCGAAACATAATATACTCCACTACGATTTTCATAAAAAGCAGGAAATACTTACCAGTGGCTACCTGCCGGAAAAAGAGGAAATAAAAATATTGATGACCAGTGGCGCTTCATGCCCCGATGCCGTTGTGGAAAACATCATCCGGAAGGTCGCTTCGTTTTTTGAAGCAGAGGAAAGGCTCGCGGAATATATCGTATGATCAGAGGAGCTTGAATCCTTCCAGGAACTTCGTGTTGAAATTGCCCTTGCAAAAGTCTTCATTCTTCATCAACTGCTGGTGAAAGGGGATCGTTGTTTTAATTCCTTCGATTACATATTCACTGAGGGCCCTGCTCATGGTGTTGATCGCCTCTTCACGTGTGCGCGCCACGGCGATAATCTTTGCGATCATCGAATCGTAAAACGGAGGGATGGTGTATCCGGCATAAACATGTGAATCGACGCGGATGCCGTGGCCACCGGGTTGGTTGAGCACTGTTATTGTGCCTGGTGAGGGCCGGAAGTCTGAATAAGGATCTTCAGCATTGATACGGCACTCGATGGCGTGCCCCTGGGGTTCGTAATCCACTCCGCTGATGGACTCGCCCGCGGCTATCTTTATTTGCTCCTTGATAAGATCGAAGTTGGTCACTTCCTCCGTAACGCAATGCTCTACCTGGATGCGGGTGTTCATCTCCATAAAATAAAAGTTCCTGTGCTTGTCAACCAGGAACTCTATCGTGCCCACACTTTCATAGCCGATCGCTTCGGCAGCTTTTTTGGCCGCCTCGCCCATTTTGTAGCGCAGTTCGGGCGTCATGAAAGGCGAGGGAGACTCTTCCACCAGCTTTTGGTGCCTGCGCTGGATGGAGCAATCCCTTTCGCTGAGGTGGCACACCTTGCCGTAGCGGTCGCCGGCAATCTGAATTTCAATGTGCCGCGGCTCTTCCACGAATTTCTCCATGTAGATGCCATCGTTCTTGAAGGATGCGGCGGCCTCGTATTTTGCCGTTTCGTAGTTTTTTTCCATTTCGGACTCTTCCCACACCACGCGCATCCCCTTTCCGCCACCGCCGGCCGTTGCTTTCAGGATGACGGGATAACCCACTTCCTTTGCCAGGCTTTTGGCTTCGTCAACGCTGCTGAGAAGTCCCTCGCCCCCGGGTATTACCGGAACGCCGGCTTTGATCATCGTTTCCTTGGCGGTCATCTTATCGCCCATGGCCCGTATTTGGGCAGGCGTAGGCCCGATAAATTTGATATTGTGCTCGCCGCATATCTCTGCGAACTTGGCATTTTCGGCGAGAAAGCCGTAGCCGGGGTGTATCGAGTCGGCGTTGGTGATTTCCGCAGCTGCCATGATATGCGGGATGTTAAGGTAGGAATCGGTGCTGGCCGGTTTCCCGATGCAAACCGCCTCGTCGGCGAACTTTACATGCAGGCTGTCTTTGTCGGCTGTTGAATATACTGCTACGGTTTTAATGCCCATCTCCTTACACGTGCGGATAACCCGTAAGGCTATCTCCCCCCTATTGGCAATCATTACTTTTTTAAACATGCTTCAAATGTCGTTTGTTTGACTGATTCCTTAAGCCGGATCTACAAGGAACAAAGGCTGGTCGTATTCAACCGGCGAGGCGTCGTCGGCCAGCACCTTTACGATGCGGCCCTTTACCTCGCTTTCTATTTCGTTGAACAATTTCATTGCCTCGATAATGCAAACCACTTTTCCCGGGGTGATCTCGTCGCCAATTTCCACGAACGGCGGCTTACCCGGGGACGAGCTGCGGTAGAATGTGCCGATCATAGGGCTCTTGATGGTGATAAGGTTGTCTGCCTGTGCCTCTGCTGCCGATTTTGGTTTTTCCGACGAAGATGTGGGTGAAGGCGGCGGCGCAGGTGCTTGTTGTATTTGTGATGGATATGCCTGGAGGGTTTGTGGAGCTGCAATTACATGCTGCACGGGTTCTTCTTTCTGCTTGATGGTTAATCTGAATCCTTTCTCTTCTATCGTCAGTTCACCAATATGCGACTTGTTGATCATTTTGATCAACTCCTGAATTTGTTTGAAATCCATCTCAAATGGGTTTTTGTAAATGATTCATACTGAAACAGTGGGCTAAGATAAGGATTTACAATATTTCGGGTTTCCGATTATTTGACCCTTTCCACGTACTCCCCGGTCTTGGTGTTTATCCTGATCAACTCCCCCTCATTTACAAACAGCGGCACGTTTACGGTAGCGCCGGTTTCAACGGTCGCCGGCTTCAGCGTACGGGTGGCCGTGTCGCCCTTCAGGCCAGGCTCGGAATAGGTCACGAGCACCACGATCTTGTCAGGCAGCTCCACACTCATCGGCTGTTCGGTTTCCGTATTGAACAGCACCGACACCTCCTGTCCTTCCTTGAGGAACTGCGGAGCATCCACCATGTTCGCATTCACCGTTACCTGCTCAAAAGTTTCATTATCCATGAATGTGAAACCCGATTCGTCTTTATAAAGGTACTGGTAGGGCTTTTTTTCAACCCGTACCGGGTGCACCGTGTCGCCTGAGTTCCAGGTATGTTCGATGGACCTGCCGTTATCCACGCCCTTCAGTTTCGCCCAAACCTTTGCCGCCGCACGCGCAGTTTTGTTTTGTCCAAATTCCACGACCGAATAGAGGCTTCCGTCCAATTTCAGGATCATTCCCCTACTGATGTCGGCTGTTGTTGCCATAATTACTTGAAATTTAAAATTAACAACCGTTTTGATTAACGGACCGCAAAGGTAAGGGGAAGTATCAATACATTTGCAGGCCAGAACGTCTGGATTCTTTATCATCGCAACTGAGAAATCGTAATATAAAATTATACCCATGAGCAAATGGCTATTGGTCCTGGTGAGTGTTTTTTCCCTGAATTCGGCATTTTCGCAGCAGCAGGTTCCACCTTTCAGGCAACATCCCAACATCCCTTCCTTCAAGCTTCAAACGGTGAGCCACGGCGAGTTCAAAAGTGAAAACCTCAAAAAGAACATGCCGGTCATTCTCATTTTTTTCAGCCCCGGCTGCGACCATTGCATCCATCAAATGGACGACATGATGAAAAGGTCGGCCGATCTCAAAAAATTCCAGATCGTGATGGCCACCTACCAGCCAACAGAAGAGCTCGCTGTATTCGACAAGCAATACAATCTCTCCAAACACCCCAATTTCATCACCGGCAGGGACGTTGACTATTTCTTCCCGCCGTTCTTCCAGATAGCCAATTTTCCACATTTTGTATATTATGATAAAAATGGAAAGCTTATCGGCTCTTCGGAAGGAAACATCACCGTGGACAACATTTTAAAGAAATTTAAATAGGTTACATTTGGTAGAACCTAATACCAAATGCCATGCTGAACAAACTACTGCTTCTTGCCGGGGGACTGATAGCCACTCTGGCCTGCTATAGCCAGGACTGTCTTGGCTACTACTTCCTTCAAAATAACAAGACGATCGAGATGGCGATCCTGAACAAAAAAGGAGCGCAAACCGCAAAGCAGGTGTACACAGTCACAAATGTTGAGAGTTCCGGCAATTCAACCACAGCTAATCTCGCCCAGGAGATGTTCGATAAAAAAGGAAAAACCATTGTCAAAAGCACCGCCAAAATCAAATGTACCGGCGGGGTGATGATGATGGATATGAAAATGTCCATGCCTTCGCAGCCCGGCGGACCTTCGGCAGTTTCTGACGTCAAAGCCGATGAAATTTTCATTGAATATCCTGCTTCGATGGACATTGGCGATGCTTTAAAGGACGCGAAGATGCACATGGACATGGAGAATGCCAGCGGCATGAAACAGTCGGTTGATATGGAAGTGTTCGATCGCAAAGTGGTGGCAAAAGAAAAGGTCACCACACCCGCGGGAAGCTGGGATTGCTTTAAGATAACCTACAAAAGCAAAATGCGGATCAAAACAATGGGCATCGGCATGCCGATGAATATCGAGGGCACTGAATGGTTTGCTCCGGGATTCGGCGTGGTGAAAACGGAAAGCAAACATGGCGGTACCGAAATTGTAGCCATCAGGTAAGCATCGCCCAAAATTCCTGTACGCGCTTTTCCCATGTGTTTTCGGCGGCTGTTTCAATGCGCAGGGCTTTCTTCTGTGCGTCGTCGCTGTTTATTGCCTCATCGATCAGGCGTATAAATTCTGCATGTTCCCTTGCCAGGTAAACACAATCGCTGAAAGCCAGCATATCCTCCGAAAAAGCCGTTGCCACCACCGGCTTACCCGCAGCGAGGTACTCGTTGACCTTCAGCGGGTAGATGCTGGCCGTGAGCGTGTTCCTCCTGTAAGGGATGATGCAGCAGTCGAAATATTGCAAATACGCAGGCAGTTGACTGATAGGCCTGGCGCCGGAAAAGTGTATGTTGGTTAGCTGCCTTAATTCATTTTCCAGGTTCGCTTCCAATTGCAGAGGTCCCACCATAAAAATCATTTTATCGGGATGGGCGAGCGCGATCTTTTTCAGCAATGCTGTGTCGGTTCTGTATTCTATACTTCCTGTGAAGCCTATTATTTTTTTATTCGCAGGCGGTAAATCTTTCGGTCTCGCAAGTTTTTCGGCGGCGGCTTGATTGAACAATTCAAAATCCGCGGCGTTAGGGTGAAAACGCACTTTACCAGAATACGCCGATTTTAATTTTGTGAGCGCTCGTGATGTGCACAGCACAAGGTCGGCGCGGCTGATGATCGCATTTTCAAGTTTCAGTCCATGGCGGTTGGTGTATTCAACCTGCGACATGTCGTCCATGCACTGGTAAATGTAACGCAGTGGTTTGATGTCGTTGGGGATCGTGCGCAAAAAATAGGGATCAAAGAAATTAATGAAGATGTATGCTGAAATGTTATTGTCCCTGATCGTTTTGCGGAGTGTTTTTAGAAGGATGGAGTTATTTATTGAAGAGAAGAAATTATATATTTTCCCTTCGGGAAGAAAGTTGATGGGAAGGACAGTGAGTGGCTTGATGATAGTGAGATGAGTTGGTTGGTTTGTTTTTTCAGGTCCACCCCCGGCGCTTCGCGCCATCCCCGCCAGCGGGGGATTTTGTTTCCCTTCTCTCGTCTCCCCTCTCCCGTCTCCCGCTTGCCGTTTGCCCATCAACACATCCTTCACCGAGTACGGATGCTCTATAAAAAACACCCGGTTGCTTTTGGCAAATTCCTTTGCCAGTGACACTGCGGGTGAAGAAATTTCCGCGTCCCATCTCGATAACGACAAACAAATAATATCCGTATGTTCCTTATGGTATGAAGGTAAATTCACCTGCATAGTCTTTGAAAAGCGGCAGCACACTATCCTTGTGGGATACGATCATGCTTGCCTCGGGAATCTTCCAGTCGATCGCCAGTTGCGAATCATTGTACCTGATCCCGCTTTCGCTTTCCTTGTGGTAATATTCATCACACTTATACATCACCTCGGCAAACGGACTGATCACCGAAAATCCGTGTGCAAACCCTTTTGGAACCAGCAGTTGTTTCCTGTTCTCGTCAGATAATTCAATGGAAAAAGTTTCGCCGTATGTTGGGGAACCTGCTCTCAGATCAACTACCACGTCAATGATCACCCCCTTCAGCACCCTCACCAATTTTGTTTGCGTGTGTGGCGGTCGCTGAAAGTGCAAACCTCTCACAACGCCATACGACGATTTCGACTGGTTATCCTGTACAAATGAGATGCGAAGATTATTTTCTTCGAACAGCCGTCCGTTATACGATTCAAAAAAATAACCGCGGCTGTCTTCAAATACCGCTGGCTCGTAAATGATGAGGCCCGGTATTGTTGTAGGAATAAATGGCATCCGCTTATCTTTTTAAATACTGTTGATCGTAATACTGTTGATAGTCGCCGGAAGTAACGTGTTTTGTCCACTCCTCGTTTTGCAGGTACCAGTCAACCGTTTTCTCAAGTCCCTCTTCAAATGTCACGGATGGTTTCCAGCCAAGCTCATTGGTTAGCCTGGTGGCATCGATGGCATAGCGCTTGTCGTGACCGGGTCTGTCGGGTACGTATTGGATCAGTTGCTCCGAGGTACCTTCCGGTCTTCCAAGCTTTTTGTCCATTATTTTGATCAGCAGTTTTACGAGGTCGATGTTTTTCCATTCGTTCAGTCCGCCGATATTGTATTTTTCGCCGTTGCGCCCCTTGTGAAAGATGAGGTCGATGGCGCTCACATGGTCCTCTACCCACAACCAGTCGCGTATGTTGTCGCCCTTGCCGTAAACGGGAAGCGGTTTGTTGTTCCTGATGTTATTGATCATCAGTGGGATCAGTTTTTCAGGAAAATGATGCGACCCGTAATTGTTTGAGCAATTGGAAAGAATGGCAGGCAGATCGTAAGTGTGATGATAGGCCATCACAAAATGATCGGAAGACGCCTTGGACGCCGAATAAGGGGAACGCGGATCGTAACAGGTTTCTTCCGTAAAATATCCTTCGTTACCGAGCGAGCCGTACACTTCATCGGTGGAAACATGATAAAAGAGCTTCCCTTTCAAATCTTTTTTCCAGAATTTCCTGCATGCATTCAACAATGTGGCGGTGCCGAGCACATTGGTGCGCACGAATGCCAGCGGATCAATTATCGAACGGTCAACATGGCTCTCGGCAGCCAGGTGTATCACGTGGGTGACCTGATATTTTTCAAAGAGGCTATCAATAAACTGCTCGTCGTTGATGTTTCCTTTTTGAAAGATATAATTTGATGCATCCTGGATGTCGCGAAGATTTTCGAGGTTACCGGCGTAAGTAAGCGCATCCAGGTTAATGATGAGGCAGGCGGGATATTTTTTCACAAAGCGGCGCACAACATGTGAACCGATGAACCCGGCTCCTCCTGTAATCAGTATTATTTTTTCATACTTCTCCATTACAAACTCCAGTATTGCCGGCTTTTGATCTTGTTTTTGAAAATTCCTTTCAGGTCGGCAATGATCGCTTTTTCTTTCGTTATTTTTTTGAAATAGTCGTCAGTGAGTTCCATGTACGGCTTATGGGGAACGGTAATGATCACCGCGTCATAATTATCCGCTTCGCTGTTGCAGAGTTTCAGGCCATATTCTTCGTGCACCTCATCACCCTGCGCAAACGGATCTTCCACATCCACCTGTATATTGAACAGGAGAAGTTCCTGTACGGTGTCAACGATCTTCGAATTGCGGATGTCGCTCACATTTTCCTTGAAGGTCACGCCTTTCACCAGTACACGCGGCTCGTTTGAATTTTTAAGCACATGGGTAATGATCTTGCGCGCGACGTATTTAGCCATGTCGTCGTTGATGTAGCGGCTCGACGAAATCACCTTTGATTCGTATCCGAGCGCTGCGGCTTTGTACGTGAGGTAGTAAGGGTCAACGCCTATGCAATGCCCGCCCACCAGGCCGGGTGCGAATTTCAGGAAGTTCCATTTTGTACCGGCCGCTTCGATCACGTCGAACGTGTTGATGCCCATGCGGTCGAAGATGAGTGACAGCTCATTCATGAGCGATATGTTCAGGTCGCGCTGTGTGTTTTCAACGATCTTGCTGGCTTCTGCCACTTTGATGGAACTCGCGCGGTGTACTCCGGCGTCAACCACCAATTCGTATGTTTTTGCGATTTCGTTAAGTGCCTCCTCGTCGCAGCCGGATACTACTTTCACAACGGTTCTCAACGTATTTTTTTTGTCGCCGGGATTGATTCGTTCCGGTGAATAGCCGAGCTTGAAATCTTTGCCCATTTTCAGCCCGGATAATTTTTCGAGAATAGGAAGGCAGTCTTCTTCGGTGCAACCGGGATAGGTGGTGGATTCATACACCACGTAGTCGCCTTTCTTCAATACACTGCCGACCGTATTGGACGAACCCCTGAGGGGCTTGAGGTCGGGCACATTGTATTTATCGACGGGCGTGGGAACCGCAACGATAAAGAATTTCGCTTCCCTGAGCACGTTCAGGTCGTCGGTGAAAACGATGTCGCGGTTGTCAAATTCTTTCGGGTCAACCTCCTTGCTGGGGTCCTGGCGGTTGCGCATCATTGCGATCCTTTTTGCGTTGATGTCAAATCCGATCACCGAAATCTTTTTTGCAAATTCCAGCGCGATCGGCAATCCCACGTAACCCAGACCGATCACGGCCAGCTTTGCTTTCTTATCTATTAGTTCCTGGTACATTATGAATTGTCAGTTTTTTATCGTTTAACGTTTTCAGCAGCGCTTAATTTTACTTTCTGCTTACAAATTCTTTGGGAAGCTTGTACAGGTCCGACTGCGGAAGTACTTTGAAATAGTCATATGTCTTAGCAAGACCGTCCCTGCGGCTGACCTTCGGCTCCCAATTCAGCAGTGCCTTTGCCCGTGTAATATCCGGTTTCCGCTGTTTCGGATCGTCCATCGGCAGCGGCTTGTATACGATTTTTTGTTTTGTTCCGGTAAGTGCAATGATCTCTTCCGCGAAATCCTTCAAGCTGATCTCATCGGGATTGCCGATGTTCACCGGCAGGTGGTAATCGCTTTTCAGCAACCTCACAATGCCTTCCACGAGGTCATCGACATAGCAAAACGATCTTGTTTGCGAACCGTCGCCAAATACCGTAAGGTCCTCTCCCCTCAGCGCCTGCCCGATAAATGCGGGCAGGGCGCGGCCGTCATTCAGCCGCATCCTCGGCCCGTAGGTATTGAATATCCTGACGATCCTCGTTTCCAGTCCGTGAAAATTATGGTAGGCCATCGTGATCGCTTCCTGGAAACGCTTGGCCTCATCGTACACGCCGCGGGGACCCACGGGATTCACGTTGCCCCAATACTCCTCGTTTTGCGGATGAACCAGCGGGTCGCCGTACACCTCGGACGTGGACGCCACGAGAATGCGCGCACCTTTGGCCTTTGCGAGCCCGAGACAATGATGCGTTCCCAACGATCCCACCTTTAGCGTTTGGATAGGAATCTTCAGGTAGTCTATCGGGCTTGCCGGCGATGCAAAATGAAGAATGTATTGCAGTTCGCCCGGCACATGAATGAATTTTGAGACATCATGATGATAGAATTCGAATTCCTTCAGTTTAAACAGGTGCTCGATGTTCTGCATATCGCCGGTAATGAGGTTGTCCATCCCCACCACCTGGTAGCCGTCCTTAATGAACCGGTCGCATAAATGGGAGCCGAGAAATCCAGCGGCCCCTGTTATCAAAACCCTTTTTGACATAATCAACTATTTACCGGTTGGCCGGCAGTTTTGGCAGCAGGCACCCGGCCGATACTTTCGTAATAAAATCCAAGATCCGTGATGGCAGAAGTGTCAAAGAGGTTCCTGCCGTCGAAGATCACCTTGTGCTTCATCGCCTTCACTATTTTCAAAAAGTTCGGCGTGCGGAACTCGTTCCATTCTGTTGATATGATCAACGCGTCTGCTTTTTCAAGGCACTCGTACTGGTTCTCGGCAAACGTCACCTTGTCTCCCAGCAACTGCCTTGCATTGTTCATGGCCTCGGGATCGAAGGCATGCACCTCCGCCCCTTCTTTCAACAGCGCCTCTATCATGTATAACGCTGGCGCCTCGCGGATGTCGTCGGTATTCGGCTTGAAAGCGAGTCCCCACATGGCAAATTTCCTGCCCGAAATATTGTTGTCGAAATAAGCCTTGATTTTCGGGAAGAGGTGCAATTTCTGCACATCGTTCACCTTTACAACGGCGTCGAGTATGCGAAAATCGTATCCCACTTCCTTTGCCGACTTCGACAGTGCCTTCACATCCTTTGGAAAGCAGCTTCCTCCGAACCCGATGCCCGGAAACAGGAATCTTTTTCCGATGCGCTCGTCGCCGCCAATACCCCTGCGCACCATATCAACATCGGCATTCAGGCGCTCGCAAAGCTGGGCGATCTCGTTCATGAACGAAATCTTTGTGGCCAGGAAGGAGTTCGCGGCATATTTTGTGAGCTCCGCGGAGCGTTCATCCATGAATATGATGGGGTTGCCCTGGCGAACGAAGGGCGAATACAGGTCGTTCAGCAGTTTTCGCGCACGCTCCGAATTCGTACCGATGATGACGCGGTCGGGCTTCATGAAGTCGTCCACTGCCACGCCCTCCCTTAAAAACTCGGGGTTGGACACCACGTCAAATTCGCCGTCGTAGTTCTTTTTGATGGCGGCCTTCACCTTCTCTGCCGTGCCCACAGGCACGGTGCTTTTGTCAACAATAATTTTATAGCCGTTCAGCGTTTTTCCCAGGTCATCGGCCACGCCGAGTATGTACTTCAGGTCGGCGGAGCCGTCTTCGCCCTGCGGTGTTGGCAACGCGAGAAATACGATGGCAGCATCGCGTATCCCGTCTTTTAATGAAGTGGTAAAGGTGAGGCGCTCTTCTCTGAGGTTTCGAAGGAAGAGTTTTTCGAGCCCCGGTTCATAGATGGTTATCTGTCCATTCGCGAGCCTGTCTATTTTGGACTTATCAATGTCAACACAAACAACGTCGTTGCCGGTTTCAGCAAAACAGGTTCCGGTTACCAATCCTACGTACCCGGTTCCCACCACTGCAATTTTCATCCTTAATTTTTTATTTATTACGTCGGATAGGTTTACAACGCTATCCGCACTGTTAATTATTGGTTTACATACTCCAGAACGCTGGTGGTGATGTGCTTTAGCTGTTCATCATCCATTTCTGTGTGTATGGGCAACGAGATCACTCTTTCAGTGAGCCAGTCGGTAACTTTCAACTCAAAATTCTTTCCGCCAAAGGCCTCGAACATTTTCTGGCGGTGTGCCGGCACCGGGTAATAGATCATTGATGGCACGTCGTGGTCGGCCAGCCACTTGTTCAATCCGTCGCGGTCCACTCCGTTGAGTTGAAGGGTGTACTGGTGAAACACATGATTCGTGTACGGCGCCCTGAACGGAACGGTTATTTTAGGGTGATTGTGAAAAGCCCGGTCGTAATGGTCGGCCACCCGGATGCGGGCCTTTATATAATTATCCAGGTTCTTCAGCTTGATGTCGAGGATGGCCGCCTGCATCGTGTCCAGCCGGCTGTTGCACCCGACCACGTCATGATAATATCTTTCGGTTTGCCCGTGGTTGGCGATAATTCTAAGCTTTTCCGCCAGTTGGTCGTCGTTAGTGAACATCGCGCCGCCATCGCCGTAGCAGCCGAGATTTTTTGACGGGAAAAATGAGGTGGTGCCGATGGTGCCGATGGTGCCCGTCTTTTTTGATTTTCCATCGGGGAAGGAGTACTCCGCACCGATTGCCTGCGCGTTATCTTCAACAACATAAAGGTTGTTCCGCCGGGCGATGTCCATGATCGAGGCCATATCAGCCGCCTGGCCATACAGGTGAACGGGAACGATGGCCCTGGTTTTTGGCGTGATGACCTTTTCGATCGATGCCGGATCGATGTTGAAAGTTTTTGGATCAACTTCCACAAATACGGGCTTTAAGCGAAGCAGGGCGACCACTTCAGTTGTTGCCACGTAAGTAAAGGAGGGAGTGATCACTTCGTCGCCGGGTTCAAGGCCGAGTGCCATCAGCGAAATCTGCAGGGCGTCTGTGCCGTTGGCGCAGGTGACGACATGCTTAACGTTCAGGTACCTGGCGAGATGTGCGGCAAAATCGGCCACTGGCTTTCCCTGAATGAAGGCCGCGCTGTCAAGCACGTCCTGCAGCGCAGCATTGACCTCTGTTTTAATATTGGCATACTGCTGTTTCAGATCAACCATCTGTATGGGCCTCATCGTACCTTCATTTCAGTTTAAAAAGCGCACAAACGTACTTTAAAAAACTGGTTCTGACAAGGTTGGGAGACGGGACACGCAAGACGGGAGACTAAAAAAATTATCCCCTCTCCCGTCTCCCGTCTCACGTCTCACGCTACATTTGCCTGTGTTCCTGCTGATTGATAAAATAATCATCCATCTTCTTGCGCTGGCTATCCGGATATCATCTTTGTGGAACCCAAAGGCACGGCTATGGCTGAACGGACGAAAGGGTATCTTCAAAAAAGTGACCGCTGCCCTGGCAGGGAACGGGAAGCGCGTGATCTGGATGCACAGCGCCTCCCTGGGTGAGTTTGAACAGGGAAGGATTTTACTGGAGCGGGTCAGGGCGGAGTATCCTGATTACCTGGTGGTCATTACGTTCTTTTCCCCTTCAGGGTATGAAGTAATGAAAGATTACAAAGGCGCCGATCACATTTTCTACCTGCCCCTGCCCGTGCGCGCTAATGCACAGCGGTTTATCGAACTGGTCAACCCGTCGCTGGTGCTATGGATCAAATACGACTACTGGTACAACTACCTGCACGAGCTGAAGCGGCGCAACGTTCCCGTGCTGCTCGTGTCGGCAATCTTCCAAAAAAGCAATTCCTTCTTCCGGTGGTACGGGCAGTTGTACCGGCAAATGCTTCACTTCTTTTCGTGGCTGTTCGTTCAGGATGAAAGTTCTGAAAAAAGATTGCGGTCCATCGGGATCAATAATGTATCGGTGAGCGGCGACACGCGGTTCGACAGGGTGATCGACATCGCCGAAAACTTCAAACCGGTGTCGGAAATCGAAAAATTTATTGGCAGTCGTCCGGTGATCGTTGCGGGAAGCACGTGGTCCGAAGATGAGGAAGAGCTCGACCATTATGCTAATACCCACCCTGAAATCCGGTTTATCATCGCACCGCATGAAATTGACGAGCCGCACCTGAAGGAAGTTGAACAACTGTTTCATCACACCGTCCGGTACTCGGTGCTTCGCGACGGCGGTCCGCAAAAAGAGAACGTGAATACGCTGATCATCGACAATATCGGAATGTTGTCGAGGCTGTATAAATATGCCGCTATTTGCTATGTGGGAGGAGGTTTTGGCGAAAGCGGCGTGCACAACGTGCTGGAGGCAGCCGTATTTGCAAAGCCGGTGGTATTTGGCCCGGTCTTCAACCAGTTCAGGGAAGCGATCGACCTGCTCGAAGAAGGCGCCGCATTTACGATTGACAATGCCGTTGATCTTGAAAAAACGCTTACCCGTTTGTTAGGCGATCAACAATTATTTGAGGAATGTGCGAGAGCCGCGAGAGAATATGTTTACGGTCAGCGCGGCGCCACTGCCAGGATTATGCAGTTCATTCAGGAGAACCGCCTTTTGATGAGTTGATAAAAATGGCGGGTGGTTTCTTTGTGCTCTTCCCATCCGAGCTTCACTTTCAGCTCGCGTTCTATCCAGTATTCGGCCTCCGCAAAGATTCTGAAGGCGTTGATGGTTTTCAGGCTGCGCTCGTACATCACCTCGTCGCCCCTGAACAGTTCGTTGATAAACACATAGCGGTCATTAACGCCGATTGCCTTTTTAAGATCCTTGATGGGATGTTCGCCCACTACGTGCCCAACTTCCACCTTATTTTCCTTGAGCTTATCGTTGAGGGAAGCGTCGCGGATAGCCAGCAGTTCATTGATCTCGCGGGCGGTATGCTGCTGGGAAAGTGTTGGAATTTCGGTGAGCGGATTGAAATCGAAATCCTGTTGCGTGGGCTGCTGCTCCGGCTCTTTTTGCAGGGGTTGTGGCTTAGGTTGCGGTTGCGGTTTTGGTTCGTACTCGCGCGCCTTCAGTCTTTCTTCGTATTGCGGTTGCGGCTTGCGAACAGGTTCTTCTTTTTGGGGAATAGGTTGCGGGGCGGGTATTTCCGGCGACTCCTCGACCAGCGTTTCTTCGCGGCGGCTCTCGTAACCGTTCCTGGAAGCAGGCATTACCACCGAAATTTTTGAACCGGTGGTAGCAGGTTGCTGTGCCGATTCCATCTTCATCAATTCGCGTTCGATCAGGAGTGTGGTGCCCAATAGTTTTGATGAATCCGCCTTTTGATCAAATTGTTCTTTTAATTTGCCGATCAGTTCTGCTAAACGCTCCATAATAAATGGATGGTTTTAAGTGATGAGGAGTTTCGATATAAAGTTAACAATTTTTATACCTAATTACAGTTGAACAACAGCCTGATTCATATTGCAGCTTTGTTAAAAAAAGATATCCTGCTCGAAATAAGGCAGCAATATACTTC
>CBIGXK010000007.1:0-29641 GCA_966193805.1 uncultured bacterium
ACTTAAAAGTTAAAAGTAAAAGCAGTTTTAACCTTTAACTGTTAACTTAACCTATGCGCGAAGGCCTGTTTCTAAAAAAGAACATTGAGAAGTGGAAAGGATACCAGTACCAGCCATCTTCCGATCCCGATGAAATGGCACATGAATTCACGGAGCTGGTGAACGACCTGGGCTATGCACGCACTTTTTATCCGCAGAGCAAGGTTACGCAATATCTTAACGGGCTGGCTTCACGAACCTATCTCGGCATCTACAAAAACAAAAGAGAAGACCGTTCGCGGCTCATCACCTTCTGGACGAGAGAATTACCGCTTGTCGTTCGCAAATATCACCGCGAACTGCTGTACTCCTTCCTCATCTTCACCACATTCGCGCTGATGGCGGCGTTTTCTACTGCGCAGGACCAATCATTCGTGCGTGGCATTCTCGGCGATTCGTATGTAGAAATGACCGAATCGAACATTGCCAACGGTGATCCGTTCGGCGTGTATAAAAGCAGCGACAGGCTCACCATGTTCTTCACCATCGCGCTGAATAATATCAAGGTGTCGTTCATGGTATTTATCGGTGGCTTGCTTGCATCGCTGGGCACCATCTGGTTCCTGTTCAACAACGGGATGATGCTCGGCGCCTTCCAAACATTCTTCTTCATGAAAAACCTGGGCTGGCAATCGGTGCTGGTGGTGTGGATACATGGCACGCTGGAAATTTCGGCCATCATCATTGCAGGGGGCGCAGGTTTTATTCTAGGAAACAGCATCCTCTTCCCGAAAACCTACCGGCGTATCGACTCTGTAAAAAGGGGCGCGCGGGATGGAATGAAGCTGATGATAGGCTTGGTGCCGGTGTTCATTGCCGCGGCCTTCCTGGAAGGATTTATCACGCGCTATGCCACAATGCCGAAACCGCTGAGCATTTCCATACTTGCCCTTTCATTTTCGTTCATCACCTGGTATTTTGTTGCGTGGCCCATCATCTTGCAAAAAAGACTGCAACGCGAAAAAACAGGTACTGAAAAACTTAAATGAATGTTGGCGCCGTTCCATAAATACCTGGTACTGCTTCTTGTGCTGGTGTCACTGCATAATGGCGCCGGCGCGCAGGAAAACAGCGGGAAGCGCTACCGGTCCGAACTGAGAACGGTACCCGATTCGGTAACATCAAAAATGAAAAACGATCGGGAGTTCCTGTATGCGAACGATCCGTCGTACTGGGTAGAAAAAAAAGTCGAGAAATCCGCTACGCAAAAATTCTTTGAGCGCCTGGCCCGAAGCCCCATTCTCAAATGGATACTCTACACTTTCCTCACCGCAGTTATCCTATTCGTGCTGTACCAGGTGATGGTAGTCAACAATTTTTTTATTTTTTCGAAGCATGGCAGAAAAAGGAAAGAAGAACTTTCCCACGGTGAAGAATTATCTCAGGAAGAACTTGATCATAAATTGAGCGAAGCCATTGCAGCCGGCCAGTACAGGTTGGCGATACGGTACTTTTACCTGATAACATTGCGGGCGCTCAGCGAGAAAAATTTTATTGTCATGCATGCCAAGTCCACCAACCGCGATTATATTTTGCAGATGCAGGAAAGAAATGAAGGCAGCGATTTTAAACACCTGACGAACATCTATGAATATGTGTGGTACGGCGAGTACCAGCCATCGGCGCATCAGTTCAGTGTTATCGAATCAAATTTTAAACGATTCATTTCGCAAATTTGAGAACGCGCATCACATATCGCATGCTTATGCTCTTTGCTGCGGTGATGAGTTTGTATGGATGTACGCGGCAGCTCAATAAAAGGGTGACCTTATGGAGAAACGATAAAATTCCATACGGCACTTATTATGCCTACAATAACCTGCAATACATTTTTACTGATGCGAAGATCGAGACCTCGAATAAATCTCCTGCCACGTTTTATCATTACGAAGAAGGCTCGGATGCTTACATCATTATCGGTCACACGATAAGGCCCGATGAAAAGGAGCTCAATGCAATTCTCAATCACGCCATTGCAGGAAACCACGTTTTTATTTCGGCCATCAATCTTGGCAGAAACCTGCTCGACAGTTTTGATCTGGAAGTTTCAGGCCTGGATGTGTTTCGCGGTGACTCGATGACTGTAAAACTGAGCGACAGTATCAGCGACGACACTCCGCAATTTACCTACCCGGGGTTTGCCATTTCCAGGCATTTTTCGAAGTTGGACAGTTCCGTTACCAATGTACTGGGATGGGATGAAAACGGCAATGCCAATTTCGTGCAGTTCAATTACCAGGGTGGGGGAGCCGTGTACATACATTGCGCGCCGGCAGCATTCACTAACTTTTTTCTGCTGCATAAAGAGAATAAACACTATTATGACAGGGCACTTTCTTCCATCCCCGACACGGTTGGACTGGTAAAATGGGATGACTATTTCCGGCACCACGTCGATGGAGCAAATAGCGGGGAGAGGTCGGCGTTTTCCAAATTGAAAGCGTTCCTGAACAATGAGGTGCTGCGTTGGGCGTTTTGGTTAACGATTTTGCTCTTCGCCATCGTTTACCTCGTTGAATCGAAGCGAAAGCAACGTGTGATCCCTGTTCATAAAAAACTGAACAACACATCGCTTGATTTTGTGAAAACGGTGGGGCGGTTGTATTACCAGCGAAAAGATAACAAGAACCTGGCGCAGAAGATTGCCACGCATTTCCTGGGTCACGTGCGTAACCGGTATAATTTGCAAACGTCGCAGCTCGACGAACAGTTTGAAAAAGCCCTCGCGTATAAAAGCGGCTGCCCGGAGGAGCTGGTGAGAGACATTGTTTCGGGCATTCAGAACGTCGAAGAAAGCTATGAGATCAGCGACGAGGAATTGATGGCGTTTAATGAGAAAATAGATAATTTCATAAATAAACCCTGACATGGAAGAAAGCATATTTGAGCAACGGACGGATCTAAGCACACTGCAGCGCTCGGTGGAAGTGTTAAAGAACGAGATTGGAAAGGTGATCGTTGGACAGGAGCAAATGATTGAATTGCTATTGGCTGCGATACTGGCGGATGGGCACGTGCTCATCGAAGGCGTGCCCGGCGTAGCCAAGACGCTGACCGCAAAGTTGCTCAGCAAAAGCATTTCTGTGGGTTTTTCCAGGATACAGTTCACCCCCGATCTCATGCCCAGTGATGTGATAGGCACTTCCGTGTTCAATCCAAAAGAATCGGCCTTTCAGTTCCGTCACGGTCCGCTATTCAGCAATATTATTTTGATTGATGAGATCAACCGCGCTCCCGCTAAAACGCAGGCGGCCTTATTTGAAGTGATGGAGGAAAGACAGGTGACCGTTGACGGAAGTACTTATCCCATGTCGGCACCGTTCATGGTGGTCGCAACCCAAAACCCCGTTGAACAGGAAGGTACATACCATCTTCCCGAGGCGCAGTTCGACCGGTTTCTGTTTAAGATAAATGTTCTCTATCCAACAGCGGAGCAGGAAGTGCAGATATTGATGAACCATAACCAGGTGAAGCTCGATTCGATGGTGGAACAGGTTCATCCTGTGATTTCTGCGAGCGACATCGAGACGCTTCGTGCGAGTGTGCGGAACATTCATGTGGAAGACAAGCTGCTTCATTTTATTACTGCAATTGTTGGCCGCACGCGCGCCAATAAATCTATTTATCTCGGAGCGTCGCCCCGCGCCTCAATCGGCATCATGAACGGCGCCAAGGCCTACGCGGCCATGCAAGGCAGGGATTTCGTAACGCCCGAAGACATTATTTACGTCGCTCCCGCCGTGTTGCGGCACAGGATAACCCTCAGCCCTGAAAAGGAAATGGACGGCGTTCCGGCAGATGAAGTGATCTCGCAGATCATCGAATCGGTTGAAGTACCCAGGTAAAATTATTATTTGTTGCGCATGAATTTTTTTCGCCGGTATATAGGTGCATTATTTTTCCACAAGCGATTCTACTGGATCTTCGCGGCAATTATTTTGCTTTTCGTGTTTGCGTATGCGTCGCAGGTGCTGTTTGTTGTGGCGCGGTTTGCCACAGCCCTGTTTTTTCTGCTTGTCATTGTCGATTACCTTGTGCTGTTTACACGGAACGGTATTTCGGCGAACAGGATGATGAGTGAGCGGCTCAGCAATGGCGACGAAAACAGGATAGAGATCGCCGTGAAGAACGATTACTCGTTCAGGGCAAGAGTAAAAATTATTGATGAGCTGCCGGTGCAGTTCCAACTGCGCGACTTCATCCTGCGGCATGAACTTGCAGCAGGTGAACGGCACGTGCTGCATTATAACCTCCGGCCCGTAGAAAGAGGGGAATATTCGTTTAACGACATCAATATCTTCGTAACAACACCCTTGCACCTCGTGGTGAGGAGGTATAAAATTGAAGCGGCACGGAAAATCAAGGTGTATCCGTCTTTTCTATCGCTCAGGAAATTCGACCTGATTGCGTATTCGAATAATTTTTCTGAAGTGGGCAGCAGAAGGATACGAAAGCTGGGGCAGAGTGTGGAATATGAACAGATAAGGGAATATGTAAATGGTGATGATATACGCACGCTGAACTGGAAAGCCACTGCCCGTAAGGGCGGCCAATTGATGGTGAATAATTATACCGATGAACGCAGCCAGCCGGTGTATTGTATTATTGATAAAGGAAGGGTGATGAAGATGCCGTTTAACGGCATGACCTTGCTGGATTATTCAATAAACTCCAGCCTGATGCTGTCGCGCGTGGCATTGATAAAACAAGACAGGGTAGGCATTATCACTTTCAGCGAAACTGTTGGCCAGGTGCTGGCCGCCGACCGCCGTGCCGGCCAAATGAACAATATCCTCGAAACGCTGTACGACCAGGGCACAAAATTCGGGGAAAGCGATTATGAGAAACTATATGCCCTGGTGCGGACGCGCATCACGCAACGAAGCCTGCTGGTGCTGTTCACGAATTTTGAATCGATGAGCGGACTGGAGAGGCAGTTGCCTTATATCCGGGGAATTGCTAAGAACCACCTGGTGCTGGTGGTGTTCTTTGAGAATACCGAGCTGCGGCAGTTGACGCGGTCGCCGGTTGATGATATTGAAACGCTGTACATCCGCACCATTGCTGAAAAGTTTTCTCATGAAAAACACTTAATGGTACGCGAACTTCAGCAGCATGGGATTTTCTGTATACTCACGGCTCCCGAGAACCTTACGATCAATACGGTGAATAAATATCTTGAGCTGAAGGCGAGGCAGGCGATTTAGACGCATGAGACATGAAACTCGAGATGGAAGACGGTGTTCCCCGCCGGCGGGGGTGGCCCCAAAAACACTTCCAACTTTTAACGTTTAAGTTTTAATCTTTGCCGAAAGGCAATCATGAACATATTTTCCGAAGGATACGTACTCCTCATCAACAAGCCCTACGACTGGACATCATTCGACGTGGTAAGAAAGATCCGCTCACTCATTAAAATAAAAAAGATCGGGCACGCCGGAACACTCGACCCGCTCGCCACCGGCCTGCTCATTCTCTGCACGGGTAAGTTTACGAAGAAGATCAACGAGTACATGTCTCGCGAAAAAGAATATACCGGAACCATCCAACTCGGTTCCACTACCCCCACATACGACCTGGAAAGCATCCCTGAAGATTTTAAAGATACCGCGCACATCACCGCCCACCAGGTGCAGGAAGCCGCAAAAACTTTTGAGGGCGACATCATGCAGGTTCCACCGATTTATTCGGCCATAAAAAAAGATGGGAAGCGTGCCTATGAATTTGCACGCAAAGGGCACGACATCGTGCTTGAACCCCGAAAGATCACCGTGAGCAAGTTTGAAACGGACCTCAACAACAATGGCGTCGTTTCTTTTACGATAGTATGCTCAACAGGCACCTATATACGAACACTTGCACACGACCTCGGCCGGCAGCTTGGTTGCGGCGGTCACCTCACCGCGCTGTGCCGCACGCGGATAGGTGAATTTGAACTGAAAGATGCATGGACGATGGAAGAGGCCGAAAAAAACATCAGGGAAATGCTGCATCAGAATGAAAACGGATAACCGATGCCCAGTTGAAATTGCCCGTCTTTGATTTGCAGTTTGTGGAACCATCCGTTGTTTTCGCTGGCGAAAGCCGGGTTCTTGATCTGGTAGGCCCAGTCGAGGCGGATCAGGAAGAAATCGAAATCAAACCTGAGGCTGGTGCCGGCACCTACGGCGAGGTCGGTATAGAGCCTGCTCAACCTGAACTCTGCTGAATCAATACGATTGTATTCATTATCGAAACTCTTGCCCCAGATGTTTCCGATATCTGTGAACAGTGCACTCTTCAATTTGATTCCCCACAAAGTGCCAAGATCAAAACGGTATTCGATATTTCCTTCCAGTTGCATATCGCCGAACCGGTCTGTTTTCCTGTCCTCAAAAACGCTTGTAGATCCGAGGCCCAGCCGCCGCACCGGCCACGCACGCATGCTGTATGGACCTCCGGCAAAATACGCCTTGAAAAAAGGCAGGTTGGTTTCGAGCGAGTCGCCCGACTTGCCATAAACGTACCCATAGCCGCCAAATACCCGGAAGGCCCATGTGGACCGTGGATTGTTGATGAAGTATTTATATTCCACGTCGAGCTTGACAAACCTTCTCAAGGCGCCCCTGTCGAGGTTTTTAAACATCCCCATAAGCGCCCCGCTTTCTTCCAGCCGTGCGCGGAACGATCTCGCCGTCTTGTCGTTCGACTTCGTTGCGGTGAACGCAAGTATCTGGCTAATGATCAAACCGTTGTTGAACGCCTGCTTCAGTGAAGGGAAGATGTCTTCCAATGTCAGCAGGCTGTCCTCTTTGTTGACATTCGTGTATTCAAAATTGAAGGGCAGGTACTGCCAGTTCCTGTTCTTTTTCGACCAGTCGTATCCCCACGACGTGTTCACGGAGCGCACGTCGAAAAATTTCCTCCGGTTGGTGTAGGCTGTGCTGAAATTGATGATCGTTCGCGGGTTCAGCAGGTTCTTTTCCTGCCTTATTTTAAAAGGCGTGAGAAACCGCGGCACGTAAATATTGTGCGAAAAACTCGCCTGTACGGTTTGAATGATATTCGTACCAAGCTCCACGCCAAACCGCAGGTTGCTCGTACTGGCGATGCTTTCCCTGAAGCCGTTCCTGTTGCGGATCCCAAGGTTCAAGCCAATACCAAACAGGTTGCCTGTTGTGAGCACGTCGCTGGCATTGCGGCTCGTTTCGAAGTCGATGTTGAGGCTTTGCTTTTTCGCGGGGTAGAGCAGGATGTCGGCATCGAGAATATTGGACGTGTCAGGTCTTTCGTTAATGTTGACATCCACCTGTTGCCAGGCGCCGAGGTTAGTGAAAGTATTGATCGTTTTGAAATAATCCGATTGCCTGTACAGCGTGCCAGGCCTGATGCTGACGTTGCGCGCAATAAATGGCAGCTTGAATCGCCTGCTGTTGGGAAAAATTGTGAGGCCGTCTATTTTCACCGAGTCGCGGGCGGTCACGTAATTGCTTTGCAAAAGGTCGCGGTCGGGATAAACATGAATATTTCCCCAGGAGTATTTCTCGAGATGCGAGCTGTCTTTAGGCGTGCGCTGCCTGAAGACCACCTTGATGGTCGGTTCCCTGCTTTTCTTCGACAATGAGTCGATCAACTGAAATTGTTCAAAGGGGTCGAGACCGGGATCTATCAGGGCGGCCACAACGGTATCCAATTCAGCGTAGAGGTCTTCTTTATTGATTTTTAAGTAACCGTGATCGCGGTAAATGTTGAGGAGACGGTCGAGTTCGAGCGAGATATTCTGTACAGAATAGGGATCGCTCTTTTGCAGCAGCGACCGATCCAGGTTCTGCATCGCCAATTGCTGCAGTTCGGAATTTTGCATGTCGTACCCTATCGAATCGTAACGAAGCGCCACGCCGGGGCTCACGAAAAACTTCACATAGGTGCGCATCTGGTTCTTTCTGCGTAGTGTGTCCACCCAGAAGGTATCGGTAATAACCGGGCTGAAATAGCCTCTTGAGTTCAGCAATGCATTCATGAATGTTTTCGAACGGCCGATGTAGGTGGAGTCGAACACCGCGGGCTTTGAGAGGCGATAGTAAAACCACGGAGGGAGTGCCCTGAACGCGAGCACCGTGGGTACCTGCAGGCTGTCGTCTACCTGGTTCCTGAGCGATTGCCGGAGCTGCAGTTTTTCCGCGTTGGGCAGGTCGCTGTTCCGGAGGATCACATCGGTACTGTAGATGAACGGCTTTCCTTTCTGATATTTCTTTGGAATTGTGCAGGCAACCATCATACTCATCATAAACGCTATCACTGCAATGGCCGAACATGTACGTTGAAAAAAATTAACTTGCCTGCCGTATAGCATAAATGATTTAAAAGGAATGCGATGGTGGAAAAATCGAAGATCAAATATATCCAAAGTTTAAGCCAGAAAAAACTAAGAGATGAAGAAGGAGTGTTTGTGGCCGAAGGACCGAAGATAATTAACGAACTGTTGGCGGAACCTAACATTGAACGCAAAGAGCTGTTTGCAACAAAAGAATGGCTAAACACGAATGAACAACCCGCAGCCGGGGCGGTTACCGAAGTCGACGATGCGATGCTTCGCCGCCTGTCATTTCTCACCACTCCCAACCAGGTGCTGGGCATATTCAGAAAACCGGTGCACGGCAGGTTTGCGCCGGAGGGCCAGGTATCGCTGTTATTGCAAACTATCCAGGACCCGGGAAACATGGGTTCCATCATTCGCTGCGCCGACTGGTTTGGCGTTACCCAGGTGGTGTGCAGCAGGGATTGCGTGGACGCCTTCAGTCCAAAGACCATTCAGTCAACAATGGGCAGCATTGCGAGAGTAAAAGTGTTTTACGATGACCTTGCCGCCATCATCAACGCGCATCGAAAGGTGAATGTTTATGCGGCGGCGCTCGATGGAGAAAGTGTCAGGGAAATGAGCGCCGTTGAAGAAGCCATGATTGTTGTCGGCAACGAATCGAAAGGCATCAGCGGGGAAATACTTGATCTGTGCAGCGGGCGGATAACCATTCCCGGTAAAGGGGGCGCCGAGTCGCTCAATGCCGCAGTGGCAACGGGCATAATTCTGTCTCACCTTGTCAGGTGATCAAATATCCTTCTCCATGATGTAGTCGTTCATGAAATAACCCTCGCCGATGGCAATATCTTCCTGCCCGGTAATTTTGAATCCATATCTCTCGTAAAAAGCGATGGCGCGATTGTGCCGGTTGACGTTCAGGATAAGTTTCGAGGCCCCGCGTTGTTTCACGTCGCGAACGATCCTGTCGAGCAGCTTTTTCCCGAATCCCTTGCCGTGCAGCATGGGATGGACATACAGCTTATGTACTTTGAAGGCGCCGGCCGTGTTGGCGTGTGAATAAGAGGCAAATCCCACGGTTTCTGCATTCATCAGCGCGAGCAAAAACACGTGGTGTTCGTCAAACTGCTTTTTTAAGGATTCATGCGAATAAAAAAGGTCCAGCATGTGATGGATCTGGGCCTCGTTCAGGATGCCGCCGTAAGTTTCCGGCCAAATAGCATGCGCGAGAATGCTGATCACCGGGATGTCTGTATGATCGGCCCTGCGGATGTCGAGAACATGTTCGGTGGCGATGTACATCAACGTTCGTTTATTCGTTATCGTTAGGAGGATCTTCTTCGAGGTTGTCGTGCCTGTCGCCCCCCAGGCTGTAGTAGTTGTTCTCTTCATCCTCTTCGCCGATGTTTTCTTCCTTGTCGTCGAGTTCCGCGCCGGGTATATCGAGATCTTCATCTTCCCCTTCTTCTCTTTCATCAACGCGCGCGTTTCCCACCAGTTCATCGTCGCCGTTGTCGGCGTCGGCGTTTCTGTCGCCGAGGAGAGCCAGGTCCTCACTGGTAACATCAGCATCCGTGCCGCTTACAATTTTCAACTCGTCGCTCTCCTCCGGCTCGGGGTTGTCGTCATTATTCGGCTGACGGTTCAGCGCATTTCCCGACAATCGCCTCGACTTCGCGAGTTCATCATCGGCGGCGATTTTCTTAAAGCCGCGCTGTGGGTTCATGATGTCATCTTCGGACGGATAATGCGGATATCCCGGAAGATCCTTGTCGTCCTGTGCCCGGTTGTCTGTTTCTTTTTTATTTTTTTGGCTGGCCATATAGAAGTAAACGTTGATCGTTAGAAGTTCATTGGAAAGATAGCATTTTTATGTGCGGCTTTTTCAACGGAATGCTTAAAATATCGTGCCCCGGATAATTTATCTGATAAGTGTTGCAGTGCCTCTCAGGTCGTATTTTCTTCCTGTTGCCTTCAACACGTAATGAAGCGTCCATACGTAGGTTCCGGCGGGCTGCGGTTGTCCATTCATGTTCCCGTCCCACTTCTTCTGCCAATCCCGCGTTTCAAAAACGATTTGACCGTACCTGTTGTACACGCTAAACAGCAGGTTCTCGGCGCCAAATGCGTTTGTGGGAAACAGCTCGTCGTTTTTGCCGTCATGGTTCGGCGTGAACGCGTTGGGCACGACGATGTTGCAATTTCCCACTACCACAATCTTTTTCGAAACGGAATCGCTACAGCCGCCCGCATCGGTAACCGACAATGATACGGTATACGTCGCTTCACCCCGCGCGGCCGGATATTTGAAAGACCGGGGTTCGCTGTTCGTACTCGACGTGCCGTTGCCAAAATCCCACCGCCACGAAATAATGTTGCCGGCGCTTTGATCGGTAAATAACGCCGGGTCAACAGCGCAAAGAATATCCGGTCCGGCAAAGGCTGCTTTTGCATCCTGCGGCACATTGATCACCTGGCTGGCGGTGTCGGAGCAAACGCCGTTGCTGACGATCAGTTGGGCATTTTTATCGCCGGGCGAGCGAAGTACGATCTGCGGCGACTGGTTAATAGAAGTGACCTGATCAATCGTCCAGTTCCAGGTGTTGGTGTGATTAGCGCCGTCGTGAAGAAGCCTGAGCGTGTCTTGTCCGCAGGCCTCCTTCAGGTCGTACGTAAAAATTGCTGATACGTTTTCGGGCACCCTAAAGGCTATGGTTGCCTCATCCATGGGGTTGTCGCAATCGTCGAGCAGGGTATTGCCGTCGGTTCCGGTTTGCAGCCGGATGTCGTATGTGCCTTGCGGCAGCGCCTTGTTGAGCGTTACGATAATGTTGCCTGTATTGAATCCGCCGCTGCACGAAGCGGAGGATGCACCGGTGATGGCCGCGGAGCCGGATGGCAGTACGAAATCGGAGCCGTCTGGCGCCAGGCTCGAACACTTCATCGGCCTGGTGAGCTTGATGACGACCCGGTTGCCATCGCATGTTCCCGCGACTGATTCGATCGAGCCGAGGTTCGGGTCGGTGATGTCGGCGGTGCCTCCTTCAAAGCTTACCGTGTAACCGCTTTGACTCTCGGTAAAGTGGCTGATCAGCAAAAGGTATTCATGGCCCTCGATGATCTCCGGTTTCTTGCTGAACGTTGGGTTCGGCATGCCGCCGCATACTACCAGTGACGTTGCCGTTTCATTGGTGCCGGTTTTGCCCGATTCGCCCGACCAGTTGCATGCCACGAACAGGTCGGGGTTGGTGTACACCGATTCCGGGTTTTCGCCGGTGATGTCGAACAATTGCCAATCGTAGTCGTCTTCCAGGTTTTTGGGAACGATGAGCAGGCCCAGCGTGCCGCTTTGATAACATTTGAACTTGTACCAAAAGGGATTTACGTCGGTTATTTCGGGTTGATTGCAGGGCGTGGGAACCTTTTTACCGCCGCAAAGCGGTACCTCCTTCTGCTCCAGTTCTTTGGTTCCGCAGATAGGAAAGGCGCTGCCCGGATTCTGCCCGAGAGCGGAGCACGTTTGTGCGGTCAGTTCTCCCACGCATACTGTCAGCATGGCCAGCAGTATTATTGCCAATTTCATCCCGATGCTGTTTGATTTTATGATCCATAAGCAGGATCACCCGCTGCAAGATGCGTCAAATATTCAATCTGCGGAAATAGGGCTGGGTCATTTTCCGTACCTTCGCGCCTCAAATTTTGAGTAGCTAATGATCACAGTGAACAATGTTACCCTCTCTTTTGGAAAAAGGGTGTTATTCGATGAAGTGAACCTCAGTTTCAGCAAAGGCAACTGCTATGGGGTGATCGGTGCGAACGGTGCGGGTAAATCGACCTTTCTGAAAATTTTATCCGGTGAAATTGAACCGAATAAAGGTACTGTTGAGATCACACCCGGCGAACGCATGGCGGTGCTCAGGCAGGATCAGTTCCAGTACGATGAGCAAACGGTGTTGAACACGGTGATGATGGGCCACAAGAAATTATGGGAGGTGATGCACGAAAGGGACGCCATCTATGCAAAGGCCGACTTTTCTGAAGCCGACGGCATGAGGGCCGCCGAGCTGGAGGCCGAATTTGGAGAGATGGGCGGGTACACCGCCGAAAGCGACGCGGCGAGCCTGCTGAGCGAACTCGGCGTAGGAGAATCCCTTCACCAGTCACTGATGCGGGACGTTCCCGGCGCGCTTAAGGTGAGGGTGCTGCTGGCGCAGGCACTGTTTGGCAACCCCGACATCCTGATCCTCGACGAGCCTACCAACAACCTCGACGTGCAAACCATCAGCTGGCTCGAGAACTTCCTGGGCGGCTATGAAAATATTGTGATCGTCGTATCGCACGACAGGCACTTCCTGGATGCCGTATGTACGCATGTTGCCGATGTTGACAGGCAAAAGATCAGGATCTATACCGGCAACTACACCTTCTGGTACGAATCGAGCCAGTTGGCCGCCAGGCAGCTTACCGACAAGAACAAGAAGATGGAAGAAAAGCGCAAGGATCTCCTGGAGTTCATTGCGCGCTTCAGTGCCAATGCATCGAAGTCGAAACAAGCCACGTCACGTAAGAAGGCGCTCGAAAAGCTGGTGATCGAGGACATCACCCCGTCGAACAGGAAATACCCCGGCATTGTGTTCAGGCAGTTGAGGGAAGTGGGCAACCAGATCCTGAACGTCAGCCAGCTTACCAAATCAGGCGACGGGAAGACGTTTTTCAGCAAAGTTTCATTTACCGTGAACAAAGGCGACAAGATCGCTGTTGTATCGGACGATCAAACCGCCGTTACCGCGTTTTTTGAGGTCATCAATGGTGAAATACCGGCCGATTCCGGCACAATAGAGTGGGGAACGACGGTGTCGAAAGCATATTTGCCGAACGACAATTCAAAATATTTCAACGAAAACCTGCCGTTGATGGATTGGCTCAGGCAGTTTGTGCCGCCGCATGTTACTGATGTTGACGAGCCGTTCTTAAGGGGATTTCTGGGAAAGATGCTCTTCAGCGGCGATGAGATCCTCAAGAAAACAGGGGTTCTGAGCGGGGGCGAGAAGGTTCGCTGCATGATCAGCCGGATGATGCTGCAGGATCCGAATGTCGTTATCCTCGACGAGCCGACCAACCACCTCGACCTAGAATCCATACAGGCATTCAATGAAAGCATGACCAATTTCAAAGGCATCGTGCTCATCAGTTCACATGACCACACTTTTCTGCAAACGGTGGCCAACAGGGTCATCGAATTGACGCCGAATGGCGCCATTGACAAACTGATGACCTTCGACGAATACCTGGAATATAAAAACGCGTCTAAATTGCAGTTGGCATAAAGGCAATAAAACCTTTGTTTCCACGCTATTAGAAAAACCAATTTTTGTTCGCGCGGATACTGATATGGAGCCTCATCCTCCTGGCCTTTTACCAAACTGCTTATACCCAGGAACCGCGGGCCCGGAATCCCCTTTCCAATTTGAGGTCCGGATACCTTGCTGTGACCGCCGGCAGCGTGTCCATTGACTCCTTCTCGATCGTTCCCAATACCGTCAGCGTTCCCGGCATTGCAGACAGTGCCTATGTTATCGACTACGTTAATGCCACACTCTCCTGGCGTCAACGGCCGCCGCTGGACAGCGTTTACATCCGCTACCGCATTTTCCCTTCCAGGCTGAACGCGAAGGTGCAAAGGATGCAGTTCGACAGCGTTATGAACAATTTCATGGGGCAGCCCTATGTTCCCGACTATGCAGCTCAACGTGAGAGCCAGTTCTTCAACTTCGGTGACATCAGCTACAGCGGAAGCTTCGGCAGGGGCATTTCGTTCGGCAACAGCCAGGATGCGGTTGTTACTTCCAACCTGAACCTTCAGTTGAACGGTTATCTTGCCGACAGCGTTGCCATCGCCGCGGCCATCACCGATAACAACATACCCATTCAGCCCGATGGCACAACACAGCAGCTCAATGAATTCGACAGGATCTTTCTGCAGTTCAGCAAAAAGAACTGGCAATTGAGCCTCGGCGACATAGACATCCGGCAAAATCAGTCATATTTTCTCTCTTTCTATAAAAGATTGCAGGGTATTGCCTTTGAAACCAGGACGGATACGAGCAGAAAAATTTCCAACAGCACGCTCGTCAGCGGTTCCATCGCAAAAGGAAAGTTTACGCGCAACATCATCCAGCCGCAGGAAGGCAACCAGGGGCCGTACCGCCTCACCGGCGCCAACAATGAATTTTTCTTCGTGGTGCTCGCTAACACCGAGCGGGTGTATATGGACGGAGAACTTTTGCAGAGAGGAGAGGACCAGGATTATGTGATCAACTACAACACTGCCGAAATAGCCTTCACGCCGAAGCGGATGGTCACGAAAGACAAACGCATACAGGTGGAATTCGAATATTCGGACAGAAACTATCTGAACGCAAATTTATACGCGTACAATGAAACGCAGATCGGTGAGAAAGTGAAAGTGAAGGTGGGCGCATTCAGCAACAGCGACGCGAAGAACTCGCCCATCAACCAAACGCTCGACAACCCGCAAAAAAGATTCCTGGACACTATTGGCGACGACATATCGCATGCGTTCTATCCTGTTGCCGCTACAGATACTTTTCAAACGGGAAAAATCCTCTATCGCAAAATCGACACCGTGTACAACAACGGCACCCTGCATGATTCCATTTATGTTTTCTCCACCGATCCCGACAGCGCCGTTTACAATTTATCTTTTTTGGAAGTGGGCTTCGGATTTGGCAATTACGTGCCCGATCTTAATGGCGCCAATGGAAAAGTGTACCGCTGGGTGGCCCCGGTAAATGGCGTAAAGCAGGGCAGTTACGAACCCGCAGTGTTCCTGGTGACACCCAAAAAGCAACAGGTAGTGAGTGTGGGCGTGGATTACGCCGTAACCGAAAATACACAGGTAGCCACCGAAGTGGCCATGAGCAATTACGATGTGAACACATTTTCTACGCGCGACAAAACCAACGACAGGGGCTTTGCAGGGAAGATATCGCTGCGCAACAACAAGCGTATCGGCGCAGCGGCAAAGGGTAAAAAACTTATCACCGATTTGGGTTATGAATACGTGGAAGCACTGTTCAAGCCACTCGAGCGTTTGCGCAATGTTGAATACACCAGGGACTGGGGTCTGGCCCTGCGCGTTGCTCCCGCCGACGAAAGAATAGCCAATGCGGGCATTAAGCTGCAGGATGCAAAAGCGAACGCCATTGGATACCAGCTCACCACTTACAACCGTAGTGACGGATTCAGTGGCGTGAGGAACAGTGTAGCATTTCTGCAGGATATTGGCGGCTGGCAATTCAACAACGCCGTTAACCTGTCGGGCATGCATACGCACGACGACAAAGGATACTTCTGGCGGCCTTCGTTGAGCGTAAAAAAATCTTTCAAAAAATTAAAAGACTACCAACTGAATGTCAGTTATTCGGTTGAACACAACGAGGTGCGCAACAAACTGAGCGATTCGGTTTCGGCGGAGAGCTTTAAGTTCAAAGTGTTCCAGGTGGGCATTCAATCGCCGGAAGAAAAGCTGAATCGCTGGGGCATTTCCTATTTTACGCGGGAAGACGCCTATCCGGTGGGCACAAAGCTGGTGCGGTCAGACAGGAGCCAGAACATTACGCTGTCGTCTGAACTGTTGAAAAATGAGCGGCACCAGTTTCGCTTCAATGGTACGTACAGGCACCTAAAAGTGTTCAATGAGCTTCAACGGGGTGTTTTACCTGATAATAGCTTGCTGGGAAGGGCCGAGTACCAGGTGAACGAATGGAGAGGGTTGCTGTCGGGAAATGTGCTATACGAAGTTGGCGCGGGGCAGGAGCAAAAGAGAGATTTCGCATTTTTGGAAGTGCCCGCCGGGCAGGGTGAATATACCTGGATAGATTATGACAACAATGGCGTGCAGTCGTTAAACGAATTTGAGGTGGCGCTTTTCCAGGATCAGGCGAAATACATCAGGATATTCACGCCCACAAATGAATTCGTTAAAGCCAACTACAATACGTTTAATTACAGTCTTAGCCTGAACCCGCGCTCTGCGATGGATATGAGCAAAGCAAAGGGTTTTGCAAAATTCCTGGCGAGGATCAATTTGCAGTCTGCATTGCAGATCAACAAAAAACAGGTGGCCAAAGGGTTGGTGGAGTTCAATCCTTTTAAGTCGGCACTTAACGACACATCGCTGATTACGCTGACCTCAATTTTAAGCAATACTTTTTCGTTCAACCGGTTCAGTTCGCATTGGGGAATTGACGTCAGCAATGCAAGGAACGGCAGCAAGGCGCTGCTTACGTATGGATATGAAAGCAGGAAATTGGATGAGTGGACGGTGAGGGCGAGGTATAACATTACGAAGGCGATTGTGGTGGATGTAACGGGCAAGCAGGGCGTGAACGAACTGGCCACGTCGAATGTGAAGTTCGATAACCGTAATTACGACGTTGAACAAACGTCTTTGGAACCGAGGCTGAGTTTGACGCGCGGCGCGAACTTCCGCGTGATAATCGGGTACAGGTATGGAAGCAAAAAGAACCAGGCGGGCTTTTTGGAAAAGTCGCTGTCAAATTCAGTGAATACGGAAATCAAGTACAATATTTTGCAGAGCACATCCTTGCAGGGAAAATTCACCTACAACAACATTTCCTATTCTACGATGGATCCCAACCGAAGCACCAACAGTACGGCTGCATACATTATTCTCGACGGGTTACTGCCGGGGAAGAATTTCTTATGGAACTTCGACGTGAGCAAGCGGCTGTCGAAGAATTTGGAAATGAATATCCAGTATGAGGGCAGGAAGCCCGGCCCCTCGCGCATGGTGCACATTGGCCGGGCGTCGATCCGTGCTTTGCTGTAATGTTTTTGTTGTGATGCAAACAATTAAAAAAGGGAAACACAAGCATGTTTCCCTTTTCTATTCGAATGGATAATTAAAACCAATTAACCAAACAATCCACCTTTTTTCAATTCTCTTACGCCTTCGCCGATCTTGAAGCCATTGTGATAAATGGAGATCTTGTAGTTACCTCTTTTGAAGTCGTCGTTTTGTTTCCAGGCAAATTCAACATGTTTCTTTTTTCCTGCTTCAATGTCCACCGGAATCTTTGCGGTGAAGGGTTTTTCGCCTTCATCGCGTGTGGTGAATGATCCTGAGCCGAGCGCGTCAACGCTGATGGGTTTGCCATCGGGGCCAACGATCGAAACGTAGATTTCGGTTGAACCTGTTTCGGCTATCCTGTTGTCAACGTCGAATGCAATGACCAGCTTATCCACTTTCTTTGCCTTGGTGGTCACTTTTTCCTTTCCGCGTGTTTCATTGATCGGTGTAATGGTAATCCCGTAAGCATTGAGTGTTGAAGCAATATTTACTTTGTTTTCAAGTCCCTGCTTCAATACTTCAAGGGTATCTTTTTGCGATTTGTAAGTGTCTCTTTCAACGGTCACCGCCGCTTTTTCGGTGGTGAGCGTTTGATTTTCCTGGGTAAGCCTTGCTACTTCCTGTTCGAGATTTCCAATCTTATCGTTTAATTCAGCAATGAGTTCTTCAGCCTTTCTTTTTTCAGCGGCAGTGATCTTTTGTTTCCTGAGGATGCCGTTGATCTCGCTTTTCAATTTGCCAATTTCAGAATTGCGCTCGGTAAGTTTCCCTTCTATTTCGTTGTTATATCCTGTCAGTGAATCGAGTCGCGCAAGAGAAGCATCGAAGCTTTTCTGCAGTTCATTTTTTGAAGAATCAACTGCAACATATTGTGATTGCAATTGAGTCATTTTTTGATCGTTGTTATTTTTGTCCCAAAGAAAATATCCCCATGTTCCGAGGATACCAACAGCCAGCAGCCCGATAATTAAGTTTTTGGAATCTCTACGGGGTGGTGTGCTAGGAGGTGTTGCTGATGGATAGTTGCTTGTGCTCATAATTGTGTTTTTTTTTTTGGAAACCGGGTTAGTACAGGTTTCGGCAAATGGCTCGTCCAAAACCGTGCCAATCGACGAATTTCTTTTTAAACGTATGTGTAAAACTAATGGAAATAATGATCTGTCTTACATTCTGTTGTAAAAAAATAATTGAACAGGGCCGGTGATTTTTTAATGTAATATTGCCCACGCTTCACCAATTTTTAACACGAAAAATGTCGGCAGAAAAAATCATAAACGACTGGAAAAGGAGATTGTTCAAGCCCGGTTATTGGCTCGAAGGTGACGAGGAATACTTCATCGACAAGGTGATCGATTATGCAGAACATCACATCCTCCAACCCGAAGAAGCGTCGTTCAACCTGTCGGTTTTTTATGGAAAAGATGCGGTGTGGAGCGACATCGTGAATGCGTGCATGCGATACCCGATGTTCTCGGACCGGCAGGTGGTGCTGCTGAAGGAGGGCCAGCAGATGAAAGATGTTGCGAAACTGGAGGCCTACATTGAAAAGCCGCTTTCTTCCACGGTGTTCGTAGTGTCGTATAAAGACAAGAAGGTGGACGGAAGAAGCAAGCTTGCAAAAACGCTCAGGGAGAAGGGCGAATTGCTGACCACCAAAAAGTTATACGACAACCAATTACCCGAATGGACAAACGACCTGGTGAAGTCGAAAGGCTTTACGATACAGCCCAAGGCGCTTGCGCTGCTGGTGGACCATATCGGCAACGACCTGAGCAGGATAGATAATGAAACCGATAAACTGCTGCTTAACCTTGAAGGCAGAAAAACAATTGCGGCGGATGATGTTGAAAAGTATGTAGGGGTTAGCAAGGAATATAATCCCTTTGAACTGCAGAATGCCCTCGCCAGAAGAGATGCGGTGAAGGCGATGCGGATCATCAATTATTTTGGCGCCAATCCGAAGGCTGCCCCCATACAACTGGTGCTGCCGGCGCTCTATAACCTCTTCAGCAAAACTTACATGATACTTTCATTGCGTGGTGACGAGGGAACGATGGCAAAAACCATCGGCGTGAGCCCGTTTTTTGTTAAGGACTACCTCGCCGCGGCGAAAAATTACGGTCCGCAGGGCGTGGAGAATGCGTTGCTGCTTTTGCATCACTACAACCTGCGCAGCGTGGGCGTAGGGGATGCCGGCACAGCCGATGGCGACCTGATGAAGGAATTGGTGATGAAGATAGTGGGAGGGGAGTAGTAGGGAGTGGGTAGTAGGTAGTAGATCATAAAACATATTAACTCCCCACTCCCTACTCCCTACTCCCTACTCCCAACACCCTCAACGCATTCACCTTGTCTTCGTCAATCGCAACTTTCAATTCTTCCAGGCTGCTGAATTTTTTTTCTTCTCTTAAAAAATGTTTGACATAAACGCGGAGGGTGGCGCCGTAGATGTCGTCCGAAAAATCGAAAATATTCACCTCTGTCGTCTTCGTTTTTCCATCAACGGTAGGGCGAATGCCGATGCTCATCATTCCGCCTTTTAACCTTTGCCCTTTGCCCTTTGCCCCTTGCCGAACAACCACCTGCACTGCATAGATCCCATCGCCCGGCACAATCTTATCCGGGTCGCCAATTTCCAGATTCGCGGTAGGGTAGCCAAGCGTTCGGCCCAGCTGGTTGCCGCGAACAACTACTCCGTCGAAATGAAAATCGTAGCCCAGCAGCCGGTTGGCATTGTCAACGTTGCCGGCTGCCAATGATTCGCGGATCGCGGTCGAGCTTACGGTGCTGTCGTCGATCAGTTGCTGCGGTATTTCTTTCAATTCAAAAAATCCCCGCGCACTGTATTCTTCCAGCAGTTTATAGTCGCCCTTTCTTTGCCTGCCGAATTTGTGATCGTAGCCGATGATCACCACCTTTGGCCTGCATTTATTTTTCAGGAACTGTTCAACATATTCCCGGGGTTCCATCTCCGAAAAATGCCTGGTAAAAGGAACGATCACCAGGTGATCAATGCCTTTTTCGCGGAGCAATTCGATTTTCTCATCGATGGTGGTGATAAGCCTCACCGCATCCTGCTTCCCGGGCACTACCTGGCGGGGATGCGGATGAAAGGTGATGATAACGGTTTCGCCGCCCACCCGTGCTGCTTCGGATCTAAGTTGTGAAATGATCTTCTGGTGGCCCAGATGTACCCCGTCGAATGTGCCTATGGTAACTACAGCATTGTTGAATGTGGGTAGCTGTTCGATATCCCTGTGAACCTTCATAAGTAGGGCGCAAATATAGGAAAGGTCCGTTTGCTCTTTGCCCTATATTTGCCGCATGAGTCTCTATTCACAACGGGGAGTTTCGGCACAGAAGGAAGACGTTCACAAAGCCACGCAGATTCTCGACAAGGGATTGTACCCTTTCGCTTTCTGCAAGCTCTTCCCCGACTACCTGTCTGGCGACGACAGTTGGGTGAACACCATGCACGCCGATGGCGCCGGCACCAAAAGCATCCTCGCCTACCTCTACTGGAAAGAAACAGGCGACATCACCGTCTGGAAAGGCATCGCCCAGGACGCGATCGTGATGAACCTCGACGACCTCCTCTGCACCGGCATCACCGACAATATCCTCTTCTCGTCCACCATCGACCGCAACAAAAGACTCATTCCCGCCGAAGTGCTGACCATGATCATCGAATCAACGCAGCACTTCTTCGACACCATGAAGACTTACGGCGTACACATCCAATACCTCGGGGGCGAAACCGCCGATGTTGGCGACGTGGTGCGCACAATAGCCGTGAATGGCACCATGACTGCCCGCTGGCCCAGGAAAAAACTGGTGACGAACGAAAAAATAGGCCCCGGCGATGTGATCGTTGGGTTTTCGAGCTCCGGCACGTGCACTTACGACCAGCAATACAATAGCGGCATCGGCAGCAACGGACTCACCAGCGCCCGCCACGATGCCTTAACGAAGCATTATGGGGAACACTTTCCCGAATCGTTCGACACCGGCCTTAGCGAACAGGTAACGTATATCGGTCCACACAGACTCACCGACACCGTGGCCATCCCCGAAACCGGCCAGTCCATTGAAGTGGGTAAATTATTGCTGTCACCCACGCGCACCTACGCGCCATTGGTTCGGGACATTCTGTCACACCTTCCGGAAGATGTGCATGGCATGGTACACTGTAGCGGTGGCGGCCAAACGAAGTGCATGAAGTACATCCCGGGCAATGTGCGGGTGGTAAAGGACAACCTTTTTGAGCCGCCCGTCATCTTTAATATGTTGCAGCAGGCCTCGGGCTCGGATAACCGCGAAATGTACCAGGTATTTAATATGGGGCACCGCCTCGAGGTATTCACTACGGAAAAAGCGTCACAAGAAATGATTAAAATTGCCGGTGGATACGGGATTGGCGCGAAAGTGGTAGGAAGAATTGAGGGCACAGGAAAAAAAGAGCTGGTGTTGAAGAAAGGTAATGAAGTGATAACTTTTGACTAAACTGTAACATATTCTGCCAAAAAGCTATGAACTTCCACGAACGCGTATTACTTTTGTAATAGTTCCGGACGGAAATTGATTTCTACATTACCCTTTGCAACCTTCCTCTGAACTTTTAACGACTACTAATTGTTGATCCTGTACCCGGGGATTAGTCAATTTTTATATTCAGATATGAGACAGCTCAAAATTGCTACACAGATCACCAACAGGGATTCCCAGGCGGTTGAGAAGTACTTACAGGAGATTTCGAAGATTTCGATGATTACACCGGAAGAAGAAACAGTTCTCGCGCAGAGGATTAAAATGGGTGATCAAAGAGCATTGGACAAGCTGGTTCAGGCCAACTTGAGGTTTGTGGTATCTGTCGCTAAGCAGTACCAGCACCAGGGCCTTTCACTTAGCGACCTGATCAACGAGGGTAACCTCGGATTGATAAAAGCGGCCCAGCGTTTCGATGAAACAAAGGGATTCAAATTCATTTCGTACGCGGTATGGTGGATTCGCCAGTCCATCCTGCAGGCGTTGGCAGAGCAAGGCAGATTAGTCCGCCTGCCTCAAAACAAAATTGGCACCTACAACAAAGCGAACAAGGCCTACATGGCCTTCGAGCAGGAACACGAAAGGGAACCCAGCACTGAAGAGCTGGCGGAACTCCTGGAAATGAGCGAAACCGAAATCAACAACATTTTCCAGAGCAAT
This sequence comes from uncultured bacterium, assembly GCA_966193805.1. Taxonomy (GTDB): domain Bacteria; phylum Bacteroidota; class Bacteroidia; order Chitinophagales; family Chitinophagaceae; genus Flavitalea. The sequence goes on from CBIGXK010000007.1 coordinate 22,437, forward strand.
ACGCGCCACACTTCTCTCGACGCACCCGTGCACGAGGCTGAGGACGTGGCGATGGGCGATCTCCTGGAAGGCGGTGATGATACCGATGATGATGTGATGAAGGATTCACTGCGCAACGAGATCCGCAGGGTGCTTAAGTCATTGAGCCCCCGCGAAGCGGAAATCGTCAACGCGTACTTCGGCCTCGACGGCGAAAATGGCGTGACCATCGAGCAGATCGGCCAGAAGTATGATCTCACCAAGGAACGCATACGCCAGATCAAGGAAAGAGCGATCAAGCGCCTTCAGAAGGCCCGCTACAGTAATGCGCTGAAAGCGTACCTGGGGTAAGACTTCAAAAAAAGAATAATGAACCCGCCCTCTCCAGGGGCGGGTTTTATTATGCCTTGTTAATTGGGTTTTTTACAACTGCCGGCAGGATTACCTTTGCATACCCTCAAAAGGGTACCCAAATAACTAGTGATGAAAATTTTACGCGGGTTAACGTTCCTGTTGCTTCTTGGGTTCACGGCTTGTGAAAAGGCTATCGAGTTCACACCGCGCAACGGTGAAAGCAAACTGGTAGTGGAAGCCACTATCGAGACGAACAGGTATCCGGTGGTGTACCTCACGCACAGTCTCAACTTCTTCAGCCGGATCGATCCGGCCGAACTCGCGGGGTCATTCGTGCGAAACGCGGAAGTAACAGTATCCGACGGCAAAAAGATACACCGGCTCAAAGAATACGAAGTGCCGCTGGCAGACGGCTACCAGCTCTATTACTACACCGTTGATTCGTTGGATTTGAACACCGCGTTCAAAGGAAAGGAAGGAGGTGCCTACACCCTTGCCATTAAGGTGGACGGTAAAGAATACACCGGCACCACTACCATACCGAAACTCGCAAAAACCATTGATTCCCTGTATTATGAGAGGAATGTTGATTCCGAAGACTCTTCGAAAGTGGTGCTTTACGGGAAGTTTACCGACCCTCCTGGCTTCGGCAACTACATCCGGTTCTTCACCAAAGTGAACGGCAGCCGGTTCCTGCCGGGAATGAACTCGGTGTTTGACGACCAGGTGATCGACGGTAAATCGTACAAACTGCAGATAGAACAGGGGGTTGACCGAAACAGCGACATCGACTTTGAAGAATATTCCTACTTTCATAAAGGCGACTCTATAACCGTCAAGTTTTGCAATATCGACAAAGGTGTATTCGACTTTTGGCGGACAATGGAGTTCAGCTATTCGAGTATCGGCAACCCCTTTTCCTCCCCAACGAAAGTGCTGGGCAATTTGAGCAATGGCGCATTGGGTTATTTCGGTGGATATGCTGTGCAATACGTGAGCATTGTGATACCCGAATAGCCATTAAATTTGACAAATTTTTTGGAGATATATATTTATGGATCAATCAACAACAGAAAGAGTACAATGTCTTATCATCGGCTCGGGCCCCGCCGGATACACAGCAGCGATCTATGCAGCCCGCGCTAACCTGAAACCCGTTCTGTACCAGGGCATCCAGCCTGGCGGACAGCTTACCATCACCACCGAAGTGGAAAACTACCCGGGCTACCCCGACGGCGTTCAGGGTCCCGACATGATGATACATTTTGAAAAACAGGCGGCGCGCATGGGAGCCGATATTCGTTATGGGCTGGCGACCAAAGTGGACTTCACGCAACATCCCTTCAAGGTCTGGATAGATGAAGAAAAGCTCGTCGAAGCCGATGCGGTGATCATTTCTACCGGCGCATCGGCAAAGTGGCTGGGCCTGGAGAGCGAACAAAGGCTGAATGGTTTTGGCGTGAGCGCATGTGCCGTTTGCGACGGATTCTTCTTCCGCGGAAAAGAAGTGGCCATCGTAGGTGCGGGCGATACGGCCGCCGAAGAGGCGCTGTACCTGTCGAAGCTTTGCAGCACCGTGCACATGCTGGTGCGCCGCGACCAGATGAGAGCTTCCAAGATCATGCAGGAACGTGTGCAGCGCACACCGAATATCAAGGTTTACTGGAACACCGAAACCGAGCAGGTGCTCGGTGAAACAAAGGTGGACGCAGTGCGCGTCAAAAACGTAAAAACCGGCGCTACCCAGGACATACCCGTTGCCGCGTTCTTCGTGGCGATAGGGCACCAGCCTAACTCTGAAATTTTCAAGGGCTGGCTCGATATGGACGAGTCTGGCTATATTTTAACGCAGCCGGGCACAACGAAAACCAATATCGAAGGCGTATTTGCGTCCGGCGATGTGCAGGATAATATTTACCGGCAGGCGGTAACGGCAGCGGGGAGCGGGTGTATGGCCGCCCTCGATGCGGAACGATATCTGTCAATGAAAGAACTCGGCGTATGATCTCTATTCAGCTTGTTGACGTTCACATTCATGCCGGGCACGGCATATTTGAAGGAGAGGAGAAATCCGGCAACCCTTACATGGTGAACCTCGACGTAAAGTATGACGACGAACATACCGACTTTGATGATATCAGCGATACGATCAATTATGTTGACCTTTACGAGATCGTGAAGAGCAGGATGCAGATATCGACCGGCCTTCTCGAAAAGATCTCGGAAAGCATCGTCAGGCACATCAAACACCAATATCCGTTTATTTCAGAAGTGAGCCTGTCCATCCATAAATTGCAGGCACCGCTTGAAAACTTCCAGGGCAAGGTGGGCGTCACCCTGACGAAGAAGTTCACGGGCAGGTGAGCGGCGAAAAACAATTATCACTATGGTACAACCTGCATTTGATATCAGCAATGAGAACCCGGAGGGCTTGCCTGCAGAGAGCCGCTTACTGATAGAGATCAGCGCCCAGGCTTTCAATTACATCGTCTTTACCAGGTCGCCCGACCAGCTTTTCCTGTTGCGCCAGTATCGCCTGTACACCACCGGCGACAAAAACACACGCGACCTGCTCGAAGAGATCATCTCCGGCGATCCGGTGCTCGAACGTTTCGGTTCGCAGGCCATCGTGGTATATAATTTTCCCGAGTCAAATATTCTCCCTTCATCAATCTTCACGGAGAGCCTGAAAACGCCTGCCACATCACTGATTTACGGAAATGCTGATCGTCACTATTTATTTCATGAGCAGGTGCGCGATGCCGGAGTTCATAATGTCTATTTCATCCAGAGAGACGTTCATACGCTCTGCCGCGAGAAATTCAAAGGCAGCCAGTACTGGCACCTGTACACCATGATCTTGCTGTGGCCGGGTGAAATGGAGAAGCAACATGCCCGCTTTGCGAGGGTGATTTTCTACAATGATAAATTTGTCGTCGCTTTTTTCAACGATGGTCATCTGCAATTAATGCAAACGTTCAGTTACCAGACGCCGGAAGATGCCGCTTATTACCTGTTGCTGATCTGCAGGCAGTTCGACATGCCCCCGCAGGAACTGGTGCTGAATATTTCCGGGTTGATAGATACACAGTCTGCTCTATACACCGAGCTGCTCAAATATTTTGTTCACGTAAATTATGAGGAAGCGCCCGAAACATACGGCACAAACGGTTTGCTGGATGAATTTCCATCGCATTATTTTTCACCCATGCTGAAGATGTCGCTATGCGTATAATCGGCGGAGATCTGGGCGGAAGAAAAATAAGGCCGCCGGCCAAAATGCCCTATACAAGGCCCACCACCGATATGGCCAAAGAAGGACTGTTCAATATCATCGAAAATAACCTCGACATCACATCATTAAAAACCTGCGATCTCTTTGGTGGAACGGGGAGTATCAGCTACGAACTGTGCTCGAGGGGTGCGGCCGACTGCACGATCGTTGAAAAGGACCAGGCGATGTACGAATTCATAAAAAACACGGCAAGGGAACTGAAGCTTGAGCAATTGCATCCTATAAGAATGGACGTATTCAAATTTATCGCACAATGCAACGAACAATTCGGTCTCATTTTTGCCGGGCCGCCTTATGCGCTGAAAGAAATTGACGAAATACCTGTGAAGGTTGTTGAAAAGGGGCTGCTGGCAACGAACGGCTGGCTGATACTCGAACACACTCCAAGAAATAACTACGCAGGATATCCATTGTTTGTTACCTCCAGGAATTACGGCACCACCGTGTTCAGTATTTTCGTTAATAAATAACCATTATGCACCCGAACAGGATATTCGTAACAGGAACGGGTACCGACATAGGAAAGACCTACGTGTCGGCGATACTGACAGAAGCATTGCACGCAGATTACTGGAAGCCGGTGCAGGCGGGTTATGAAGGCACTACCGACAGTGAGTGGGTCCGCAGCATGCTCAGCAACCCCGACTCTATCGTACATCCTGAATTCTACAAACTGAAGCTGGCGGCATCGCCGCATTTGGCCGCGGCAGATGAAGGTATTGAAATCAATATTCAAACTATTGCAAAACAGGCGCCTGCATCCAACCGCCCCCTCATTATCGAAGGCGCCGGGGGATTGATGGTGCCTTTAAACGGCAGGGAATTTGTGCCTGATCTTATCAAACAGCTAGACGTTCCCGTTATACTCGTGAGCAGGAACATGCTGGGAAGCATTAATCATTCGCTGCTCACGGCTATGGCCTGCAGGCAATTGAACATAAAGGTGCTGGGATGGATATTTAACGATGATTATATGGACTATGCCGATGAGATTGTTCAATGGACGGGAGTGCCGATGCTCGCTCGCATACCGTTTCGTCAGTCGCCCAACGCAACGCATATCAGCGAGCAGGCGGCAACGCTAAAATCAATGATGCAACAGTGGAAATGGTAAAAAGCATACTCAGGAAAGAATACCTTGAAAAACGCAACGGCCTGACGGAAGCGGACATCAATGAATTTGAATCAAAGATCATTGATCTGTTCCCCACCATTGCGCTGCAGGGAATCATGCATCTGCTTTCCTATTATCCCATACCCGAACGCAAAGAATTCAATACCGTGATATGCGAGGAATATCTCACGCTTGAGAATCCCGCGCTGGAGGTGTACTGGCCAAAAATGTATGAAGATGATATGAGGATGGAAGCCATTGCAAAAAACAAGGACACTATTCTTGTGAAAAACAGATACGGCATCATGGAACCTGCGGGAGACGAATCTATCGAACCGCAACTGGTGGATGCGGTTTTCGTTCCGTTGATCGCCTTCGACCTGAAAGGTTTCCGGGTAGGTTATGGAAAAGGTTTTTATGATCGCTACCTGCCAAGATGCGCGCAGGATGTGGTGAAGATAGGGTTCTCCTATTTTGAACCGGTGGACAGCATCGGCGACATCGATCAATTTGACGTACCTTTAAATTATTGTATCACACCTACGCGTGTCTATGAATTTTAACGCTCCTCTGTTGCGGCCGGTAAGAATGTTGCTTTTTCCCTTCTCTCTCATTTATGCTTTAGTTATCTGGATAAGGAACAAGTTGTTCGACAAGGGCATGCTTTCATCGTCGTCATTCAACATTCCCATCATTGGCGTGGGCAACCTGGTAGCGGGCGGCACCGGGAAGTCGCCAATGGTGGAATTCATCGCCAGAAGGTTGAGCGGCAGGTACCAGATGGCCATTCTCAGCAGGGGTTATAAAAGGAAGACGAGGGGCTACGCGCTCGCCAATGACAAATCATCGGCGCTGGAGATAGGTGACGAGCCCATGCAGTTCCATAATAAATTTCCATCGGTTACGGTGGCAGTGGGCGAGGAGCGGATCGTTGCCATTCCGCAGTTGCTGCATGACCGACCGGATACCGAAGTGATTATGCTCGACGATGCCTTTCAGCATCGCTATGTTAAAGCGGGCCTGGATATTCTGCTCACCGATTATAACAATCTTTTTACCCGCGACTGGTATCTGCCCACGGGCGATTTGAGGGATCTGCCTTCGTCCAGTAAGCGAGCAGATATAGTCGTGGTCACCAAATGCCCGCCACACCTGCCTGAAGAAGACAGGGATGAAATTATCAATGAAATTAATCCAAGGGATGGGCAGCCCGTATTTTTCACTTCCATCGTTTACGGCAGGCCGTATCACATCAGCACGGGCGAACGCAGCAATATTACCGAACAAACTGAGGTGCTGCTGGTGAGCGGTATCGCTGATCCGTCACCGTTAAAAGAATATTTGTCCGACAATACCGAGAGCTATGACGAGCTGCTTTTCGGCGACCACCACATATTCACCATCGACGACCTGAAAGAAATCAGGAAAAGGTTCGACAGGATGACAACGGCAGATAAGAAGATCGTCACCACTGAAAAGGACGCCGTGCGGTTGACAAAATTCAACCAGTCGATTGCTGATTATCCTTTTTATGTATTACCGATTGAAGTGTCGTTCCTCTACGGACAGGAAAATACCTTTACTGATTTAATCAGTAATTTCATAGCCCGTTTCAACAAGCAAAAACAGGAAATCTAATGTCAAAGAAAAGATCAGAAAAGGGAGGAAGGCATCTGGGGGGCGCCAGGGCGCGCGTGGTAACGGGAACGCTCGATATAACACGCTCGGGAATGGGATTCGTAGTGGTGCAGGGAGAATCGAACGATGTGCTGGTAAGGCCGTCCGATTTTAACACTGCGCTGCATGGCGATACCGTAAGAGCGATAATAAAAGGAGATTTTAAAAGAGGCAGGAGGCAGGGAGAAGTGATAGAAGTGGTATCGAGGAGGCAGATGGAATTTCCGGGCAAACTGCAGATCAGCGATAATTTCGCTTTTTTTATCGCCGACGTTGACAAACCAATGCCTGATATTTTCGTGCCGCCGGATAAGATCAACAACGCCACGGAAAATGATACGGTGATCGTCAGGATCACTGACTGGCAGAAGAACAAAAAGCCCGTTGGCGAAGTGGTGCAGGTGATGGACCAGAGCGACGAGAGCGATTTTGCCATGAAGCAAATATTGATGGAGAATGGCTTTCCGTTAAAATTTAATGAAGAGGTAATTGAAGAGACCGAAAGGATACCGGACGTGATATCGCAGGCAGAGATCAGCAAGCGGAGGGATATGCGGGAGGTGTTCACCGTTACCATCGACCCGATCGACGCAAAAGATTTTGACGACGCCATTTCATTTCGGGTGCTCGACACAGGCAATTATGAAGTAGGCGTGCACATCGCCGACGTAAGTTACTTTGTTGAAGAAGGAACCGCGCTCGACAACGAAGCGTATGCCCGCGCTACATCGGTATATCTTCCCGACAGGGTTTTGCCGATGCTCCCCGAACGTATTTCGAATGAGC
>CBIGXK010000008.1:0-27880 GCA_966193805.1 uncultured bacterium
TCGTAAGCCCGCCGGAATATCTTCTTCCATCATTTTACGGATGGAGATCATGCGGCAATCCTTTTTTAGGCAGGAAAGAAACGGCAATAGTGCCGATGAATGCCAGTATGATGAGGGCAGCGAACCCATTGACATAACTGCCGCTGATATCGCGCAGCCAGGCGGCAAGCATCGGTCCAAATGCTTCGCCGAGTCCATCGGCGGAGATTACGATGCCCATCACTCTTCCCAGCACCTTTACGCCAAAAAGTTCGGCCGCCATCAGCGGTATGATCATGTAATCGCCACCCAGCGCCATGCCGAACAGGAAAGCGAAGATGTAAACGATGCCGGGAGTGTTCGCAGCGTATAGCAGCGGAATAGATACCGCTACCATGAAGTAGATGAGCATCATCACATACTTTTTCGGGATCCTGTCTGCCAGCCATCCCATGAACAGGCGGCCCACGATGCTGGCGCCCAAAACGATGGACATAACATTGGCCGCTTGCTGCTGTGTGTATTTGAGGTCAATGCTCATGAATAATTTCAGGTTCTGGCTGGTACCCGACACCGCGCCTATCGAACACACGCTGCCGATCACGAGCAAATAAAACGGCCATGTTTTCAGGATGTGCGCGAAAGGAACTTTTGGTGACTGCGGTTTCCTGGCAGGCGTCGCGGGAGTTTCATTTTCCGGGCTCTCCTTTACGAACCACGCCATGGGAAAGGCAATGGCAATCATGAGGACGCCCAGCCAAAACAGTCCGCCGCGCCACCCAAAGGAAACATTCAATGCTTTCGCAATTTGGGGCACGAGCATGCCGCCCACGCCGATACCCAGGTAGGCGATACCCATCACTTTACCCCGGGTGGTGCTGAACCATTTGGAAATCAACACCTGGTTGGGCAACGGCCCGCCAAAAAGATATCCCAGTGCATTGAAGAGGTAAAAAACATAGAATTGCCAGAGAGAGGTCATGATGCTCAAGCCGATGAGTGCAAGTCCGCCCATCACGATTCCCGTGAGCATTAACCGCCGGGCGCCAAACCTGTCGATGATCCAGCCGGCGAAGAATCCGAATATGGGGCCGATCACCAGCTTGCCCACGGCATTGCCCGACGTGATGATCGACCGCGACCAGCCGAATTCTTTTATCCAGAAGTCGAAGAAAAACGGCAATCCGTAGAACATGATGCCGACGAGCGAGAACAGGCTGAGAAAGGCCGCGGCGCCAACGTTGAACTTTCTGCGCCGCAGTGTTTTTTCATTGAGGGTAGTTTCGGGAATTGTTTCCAATGGCAGACAATTTATTCATGGAAAATAACCATTAATCCAAATCTTTCCGTAGTTTATGTGTATGAAGTCACATGTTTCCAGGAGAAATTTTCTCAAAAATACCTCGCTCGGTATTGGCGCAGGGAGTTTTGGACTGCCTGATTTTTTTATGCAGCCCGACGTCAGGCAAAAAAATCTTGCCGGCGCACGAACCGTCAACATCGGCACCGTGTCGGTCATGGACCTGCGCGCCTCTTCGTCGCAGGACATGGTAAACCAGGTGCTGAAAATTATGGAAGGGATGGCAGGCTATCATCCCGACATCATTTGCCTGCCGGAGATCTTTGCGTTCAGCAACATCCAGGGCGGGCATAATGCCAAAGAAGTTGCGGAACAGGCGCCGGGGCCTGTGGTGTCGCCATTCCTGCAATTTGCGGCTAAGCATAATTGTTATGTCATCTGCCCAACGTACACGCGATACGATGGTGATATTTATATCTCCGCAGTCCTTATCGACAGGAAAGGAAAGGTGGTCGGCGAATACCACAAGATACGGCCCACCGAAGGCGAAATGGAAATGGGTGTGCAGCCGGGCAGCTTCGACGCACCGGTATTCGATACCGACTTTGGAAAGATCGGCATACAGATTTGCTTCGATATAAAGTGGGAGGAAGGATGGGATGCCCTGAAGAAAAAAGGCGCGCAGATCGTTTTCTGGCCGTCGGCTTATGCCGCTGGCAGAGAAATTAGCAGCAGGGCGTGGAAGCACCAGGTGTATATCGTGTCGAGCACACAGAAGGACACGAGTAAGATATGCGACATGACAGGCGAAACGATTGCGCAAACGGGAAGATGGCAACGCAACTGGGTTTGTGCGCCGGTCAATCTGGAGAAGGCGTTTATACTGAGCTGGCCGGCGGTGAACGTGTTTCCGGCTATCCAGAAAAAATATGGTTCGAAAGTGGTGTTGAATACTTTCAGTGAAGAAGAGTGGACGATTATCGAGAGCCTCGACAAGGATTTGAAGATTGCGGATGTATTGAAGGAGTTTGATTTAAAAACTGAATATGAGGTATTGAAGGAGGTGGCGGAGTTGCAGGAGAAGAAGCGGGAGACGTGAGACGTGAAACGGCAAAAGGTATCCCCGCTGGCGGGGGTGGCGCGAAGCGCCGGGGGTGGACCGGCAATGGGCAATGGGCAACCTTTCAAAGCCTGCCCAACGTCATCCCGCCATCCACCATAACCACCTGACCTGTAGAATAAGGCAACAACCCCGAAACAATAGCCAGCACTGCCTTCCCCACATCTTCCGGTGTACCCCACCGCTTCTGAATGGTCAGCCCGTTACTGATAAGCTTGTCGTATTTGTCAGTAACCCCTGCGGTCATATCGCTCCTGATGATGCCGGGCCGCACCTCATACACAGGGATATCATATTCACCAAGGCGGGTAGCAAACAGTTGCGTCATCATACTCACACCTGCCTTCGCCACACAATACTCGCCCCTGTTTACAGAAGCCACCGTTGCCGACACGGAAGAAATATTTACAATGCAGCCGCTGAATCCCTTCCTTTCGTTACGCTGCTCGATCATCCAGTTTGCCACCGACTGCGTAAGAAAATAGGGGCCCTGTAAATTTGTCCGGATCAATAAGGCGAAACTTTCTTCGCTGGCTTCGAGAATATCTTTTCTTTCTTTTGGAGCGATGCCAGCGTTGTTGACCAGTACGTTGAGGCGGCCGAAAAAATCCCTCACTTGTTGCAGCATTTGTTTTCGTGCGTCGGCATCGGCGATATTTGCCTGGCAATACAAAACTTTCGCGCCGGCGGCTTCGAGTTCCCGCAGGTTGTCATGCACGGCGGACGCATCGCGAACACCGTTTATGGCGAGGTCGTACCCCGCCGCAGCAAGTCGTTGGGCGATGCCAAATCCAATTCCGCGGCTGCCGCCTGTTATAAGCGCTACTGGTTTCATTGATGATTTATCGTAGTTTTTGCTTTTTGCGTGTCTACCCCCAGTTGCCGTTCGGGCATAACTTAAAAGTTAAAATCTCTCCGGTCTCAAATCTCCGGCACCGCTACCCAGCACCGCTTCTCCCAGCTCTCCAACCCCTTCTCCGCAAGCTGCACCCCTTTCGCACCTTCCCTGAGATCCCAGGGAAAAGGCTCATCCTTCACCACATGTTTTAAGAAAAGCTCCCACTGCACTTTGAATGCATTATCATATACTTCCTGCTCCGGCACCTTACTCCATCCCTCGTAAAAATTAATCGGCTGCGGCACATCAGGATTCCACACGGGCCGCGGCGTATTGCCGTAATGCTGAATGAAACACTCCCGCAATCCCGCCACCGCCGATCCCTTCGAGCCATCCACCTGCAGCGTAAGCAGGTCGTCCCTGCGCACCCGCACCGTCCACGAAGAATTGAACTGCGCCACCACACCGTTCTCAAGTTCAAACGTTGCATAAGCGGCATCGTCGGCGGTACACCGGTAAGGTTTTCCGTTCTCATCTATCCGCTCGTTAATGTGCGTTTTGCCCAGACACGATACCGCTTTCACCTTTCCAAAAATATTGTCGAGCACATAGCGCCAGTGGCACAGCATATCCACAATAATTCCGCCGTCATCTTCCTTGCGGTAGTTCCACGACGGACGTTGAGCCGGCACAGTGTGGCCCTCAAATACCCAATAGCCGAATTCACCACGCACCGACAATATCTCTCCAAAAAATCCTGTCTCAATTAATCTTTTCAACTTGATCATTCCCGGCAGCCACAGCTTATCCTGCACCACGCCGTTCTTCACGCCCGCTTCTTTGCAGAGTGCAAAAAGCTCAAGCGCAACAGCGGTAGACACGGCAACAGGTTTTTCGCAATACACATGTTTGCCTGCCTTCACTGCCTGCCTCACACCTTCGGCCCTTCTGCCTGTTGTTTGCGCGTCGAAATAGATCTGGTAATAAGGATCATTCATCACCTTGCCGAGGTCGGTGGTAAATTTTTCTACTCCCGAAACCTGCGAAAGTTTACGCAGCTTGTTTTCATCGCGGCCCACAAGAACGGGATCGGGCATGATCAATTCGCCGTCACTTGTTTTCACGCCACCCTGCTTAATAATTTCGGTGATGGATCGCAACAAGTGCTGGTTCGTGCCCATTCTGCCCGTTACCCCATTCATGATGATGCCTGTCTTATGAATTGTTGCTGCCATTTTTTTAATTATGATTTAGTTAAATACGCATTGACGATCCGGTTCAAATATTTATCCTGATCCTCCTGCCAGTGTTGCGTCGAAAAAATCTCCACTTCATTAAAACCGTTGAATCCCGCTTCTTCCACCCATCCTCTTATTTCTCTAACATTGATGCACCCCTCGCCCATAATACCCCTGTCATTCAGCATGTCGGTCGTCGGCACCTTCCAGTCGCAAATGTGAAAAGCCGAAAGGTTATCGTGCTCTGCGCAGCGGCCGATCTGTTCCTTCAGTTCCGGGTCCCACCAAAGGTGGTAAACATCAACGGCCACGCCTACCCATTTTGAGTGGAAATATTCCGCCACATCGTTTGCCTGCCGCAAAGTGTTGATGGCGGATCTGTCGCCGGCATACATGGGATGGAGCGGTTCGATGGCAAGCACCACGCCGTTTTTTTCGGCAGCCGCAACACATGCCTCGATACCTTCGGTTATCCGTTGCCGTGACACACTTAGCGCCTGGCCGGCAACGGCGCCACATACGAGCACCAGCAAGGGTGCGCCCAGCTCTGCGGCTTCTTCGATGGCCCTGATATTTTCCTTCACGGCGTTTGCGCGCCCTTCTGCATTAGCGGCGGGAAAAAAGCCACCCCGGCACAACGAAACGATCTCCAGATTTTTTTGCCTGAGCATATTTCCCGTTTGTCGTATGTTCCTGCCTGCTAGTGCATCGCGCCACACGGTAATGCCTCCTGCCCCCACTTCCGAAAACTTTTGTGCGGCGCGGTCGATGTCCCACGGTTTCAGCGTGATGGTGTGAATGCACATCCGCGAAAGATCGTTCAACTCGCGCGCGCTCATTTGACGCAATTGTAAAATGTATAATAAGGTTCGTTCTTTACCAGCTTTTGCAGGTAGAGTACCAGCTCACGCATGTGATAATCGCCCCACATACTTGATTCGCCCTGCGCCACCGATGCCCCGGGTGGTACGTGATCCCACCTGTTGGGCCAGTGGTACACCGAATGAAGCAATAACCCCTGGTGGTCTTTTTGTTCGCCCAGGTACGGCGCACCCATGAGCGTTTGCGCAACGGTGAGACCCGCGTGCCAGTATTTGTTGCCCGCGGCGGTGTTCCCTTTGTCCTGCAGATAACGCCCAAGTCTCAACAGCCCCTGCGCGGCAATAGCGGCGGCCGAACTGTCCACAGGTTCGTATGCGTTGAACGGATCTGCCGGGCGGTTAAGGTAATCGCCGAGCTTATGCAATGCCGGTGCACCGGTATCCCAGTAAGGCACGCCGTCGGATGGCGTATGCCCGAGGTAGAAATCGCAGGTGGCCTCTGCCGCTTTCAGCATCCACAATTCAATTTTGCTGTGCCCCCCGAACGATTCGAGATCATCGTAGTCAACATGCTGCAGGAATTCCAGCTCTTCGGCAAACCCGCACATAGCCCATGCCAGTCCGCGCGTCCATGTGGTGAAGCCGCTGTATCCCTGCTGTGTATTCGGACACCGGTACTGGCCGTCATTTACATTGAAGATGATCTCATGGGCGGTTCTGCCCTGTACGTCATAGCCGTCGCGCCCCTCGCCATAAAAAACCGAATAAAATGCCGTGGAATGCAGATGTTGCAGGGCCCTTTCAAGAAGATTGATTCGCACGTCGTTTTCGGCCTGCAGCACATGCCCAAGATAAAAACTTACCATGAGGCTGCGCACCGACCGGATCGTGTCAACGAACAATGAGTGTGGCCCGTTGAAAGAATAAATGTATCCGCCGGTTCTCGAGGTTGTCCACCGCGAAGCCTGTACCGCTCCCGAAATTTTCAGCGCCAGTTCATAAAAGTTTTTTTCCCATTCGTTGAAAGGGATCTTCGACTCGCGCATCAGCCGCAGCAGGTTGCCATACGTGCTGATATTATTGAATCCATGATCGTGAACACCTGTATGGCTCACATGAGGCGCCATTGAAGCCACCGTTCTGCTCCTGCCCATTTCCAAAAATTGCTTCTCGCCTGTGGCGTCGAATTGGAGCAGCGATGAGCCGAATTGAAAACCCTGCGTCCACTCCGTCCAGCCGCGCGTTGTATATTTTCCGTTCACGGTATAAACGGGCGCGCCGCACGAATGGTCGTAATTTTTATCGATGTCGTTGATCTTATCGCCGGAGAGTTCCCAGAAACGCTGCATCATCGGCAATAGATCGTTGGCGTGCAAATCGTATTTTATGCTAATCATTTATCCCCTCCTGAATTTTCGTTAAGGTACTAACAAGGTTCAACTAATTTTCAGCCGGCCGGCCAAAATTATATAAATCCTTTCCTTAATCATGTAAAAGCCGCGGCCCGGCCCCACCCTAGTTTTGCGTCACCAAATCAAACACGTCATGCAAAACAAAACCATTCACTACCGCTTCACTGCTTCAGCATTCAAATGGAACATTTCTGATGAAAAAATCATTACCGCCTGGGGATTTAATAATCGCTTGCCCGGCCCCGAAATAAGAGCAAAAAAGGGAGACACTGTAGTGGTAACCGTAAAGAACAATCTTTCCGAGCCCACCGTGGTACACTGGCACGGCATCAGGCTGCCGGCGTCGATGGACGGCACCTCCGAAACGCAACGGCCTATTTTACCGGGCGAAGAATTTGAATACCGGTTCACCGTACCCGACGCAGGCACCTTCTGGTACCACTCCCATCACAACGAAACGAGCCAGATGGAAAGGGGAATGTATGGTTCGCTGGTTGTAGAAGATGACTCCGACCCGGTGATGGATGGCGACAGGGTGTTGATGATCGACGACATGAAACTTGACAAGCAGTTTCAATTCAGGAAAGAAGGATTTGTGGGACGATGGATGGAACGGCATGATGGCAGGGAGGGCAGCACGCTTCTTATCAATGGAAAGGAGAACACCACCATCAGGATCGCGGCCGGGCAAACAGAAAGATGGCGCTTCATCAACGCTTCCAGCGCCAGGTACGTGCGGCTGAGCCTCGGTGGGCGGCCATTCAACGTCATGGCCACAGATGGCGGATTGCTGGGTTCATATGAAGAAGTGAAGGAACTTTTGATGGTACCGGGCGAACGATATGACATTGCCGCCGGACCCTTTAACGAAGGCGAAACGTTCGCGATTGAAAGCCTGCATTACAACCGCATGACGTTTGTAAAATCGAAGGACGTGCGGCTGGCAACCGTAAAAGTAGGCAATGCAAAACCCACGGTTGCAGCACCGGCTCAAACTTTAAGGTCAATAGATCAGTTGGCGCCGCAACAGGCAGTTGTCAACCGCAGGATAAAGTTTTCGGTAGGCGCCAGCCTTAAGAATGGGGTCGATTTTTTGGTGAACAATGCTATGCATCACCACGATGAGGCCGTACGCGTTGGAGAACTGCAGGTGTGGGAAGTGTCGAATACCAGCCTGATGGACCATCCGTTTCACCTGCATGGGTTCTTCTTCCAGGTTCTTGAAGTAAACGGCGTACCGCCCGCGTACCAGGCCTGGAAAGACACCATCAACCTGGCGCCGCGCAGCAAAGTGAAAATTGCCTGGATGCCCGATAACAGGCCGGGCAGATGGATGTATCATTGCCACATACTCGAGCATCATGAAGCCGGAATGATGTCGCATTTCAGCATCGTAGCCCCGGGTTCAGCAATTGTCGATAACGCGCCTGCGTGTGCACACTAGAGCAGCCATTCGATTTTCAGTAATTTGCGCCGATGAGATGGCTACTTTCTTTCGCGTTGACGTTTTCATTGTTTCAGTCATTCGGCCAGCCGCCGCACTACACTGTTGGCAATGCACATTCGCACAACGACTATGAGCAGGATGTACCGCTGATGCGTGCGTACCGTGCCGGCTTCGGATCGATTGAAGCAGATATATTTCTGCATAACGGACAGTTACTCGTGGCGCATGAAAAAAACGATCTGGACGCGCACCGCACGCTTCAGCGCCTTTACCTCGATTCGCTTAATACATTTGCAGTAAAAAATAACGGCTACCCATATGCGGACCGTTCCAAAAAACTGCTGCTGCTCATCGATATCAAAACGGAAGCCGTACCCACGCTGGCTAAATTGACGGAAGTTCTTCAACAATACCCTGCATTAATTGAAAGCCGCAACATGCTATTCGTTATTTCGGGAAA
Source organism: uncultured bacterium (assembly GCA_966193805.1). Lineage (GTDB taxonomy): Bacteria > Bacteroidota > Bacteroidia > Chitinophagales > Chitinophagaceae > Flavitalea. The sequence continues at coordinate 8,616 of CBIGXK010000008.1, forward strand.
CAGGCCCCCGGAAATTGCGTTCATGCATTATCCTGCTTTCCTTTCCTTTGATGGAGTTGTTTCTGCATCATATGGCAAAGATGCCTTGCAACGCATCGCACTCATGAGCGACAACCTGGCCAATTACACACAATGGGACGGCAGCGGGAAAGTAAAGGCCGCTGACTGGAAAAAACTCAAAGCAGTCGTAGCAAAGATGCATGCGTTGGGTAAACCCGTTCGCTTCTGGAACGCACCCGACACCGAAAACGCGTGGCGCCAACTGGTGAAGCTGGGTGTGGACTACATCAACACCGACCACATCGATGAATTGGCAACATTCTTTTTGCATTCTCTATCTTTGCCGCCGGGATAATCCCACGGGCAGGCATGGAGACGATCAGCAGGACGAGGTTAATTCTTATTCTTGGCTTACTTTCAGCAGTTGGTCCGTTTTCTATTGACATGTACCTGCCGGCGTTCCCCAACATCGCCTCCACTCTCGGCGCCACTCCCGACATGGTGTCGTACTCATTGTCGAGCTACTTTATCGGCATTTGCGTGGGCCAGATGCTGCTTGGACCACTGCTCGACCGGTACGGAAGAAAGCGGCCCTTGTACGCGGGCCTTATTCTCTATATTCTTGCGGCGATCGGCTGCGCCGTTGCACCCACGATCGAATCGCTCATCATCTTCCGCTTTTTCCAGGCAGCAGGCGGATGCGTGGGCATGGTGGCGCCACGGGCCATCGTGCGCGACGTGTTTCCGGTAGAAGAAAATGCGAAGATATTCTCGATGCTTATCCTTGTCATCGGCGTTTCACCCATCATCGCACCCACCGTGGGAGGATTTGTCACTGCACATTTCGGCTGGCATAGCATCTTTGTGATCCTGGCCATCATCACTTTCCTGATTTTATTGCTGTCTGTTTGGTTTCTTCCGGAAAGCAAACCTCCCGATCCTACGTTTTCACTGAGGCCAGCGCCCATTATCGCAAGCTTTCGAAAGGTGATCACTGAGCCCCAGTTTTATACGTACGCGTTAACAGGAGCCACCGCATCGGCGGGATTGTATGCTTACCTGGCGGGATCGCCTTTTGTGTTCATGGATCTTTATCATGTGACCGGCCAGCAATATGGAGGAATATTTGCGTTGATTGCCGGCGGACTCATCGCCAGCAGCCAGATGAATAACCTCATGCTCAGAAAATATACCAGTGAACAAATCATCAGGGTGGTGATCAGTTTTCAATCGGCAGTGGCCATAGTACTTGTTGCGGGCACCTATTTTCACTGGCTCGGCCTCGTAAGCACCATCGTTTGCATATTTTTATACCTGTGCTGCCAGGGCTTCAGCTTTCCCAATTCGTCTGCGCTTTCGATGGCGCCGTTTACAAAAGAAGCCGGCAGCGCGTCGGCGCTGATGGGGTCCATACAAATGGCATTGGGCGCACTGGCGTCGGGACTCGTTGGATTGTTCAGCGACAACACCGCAGGGCCCATGGTGTCGGTGATGGCCGGCTGTTCGTTAACCGCCTTTGCTATTTTAATGGTGGGCAGAAGAGCGATCGTACAGAAATGCAGAAGCGAGGATATCGAAGAAAAAACACTCGAAATGATCGAGAAATCCTGATATTATTTTTCGAATGCGTGCGCAATGTCGTTCATTAAATATTCGGGCTCTTCGAGGCCGAAATAAAACCTGATCATCCTGTGTTCCGGATTCTGCGGATCGAATTGTTCCGGCAGCAACGATGCGCACTTCGGAAGCGCAAGGCTTTCATGCCCTCCCCAGCTTACCGCCATCAATATATGTTGCAGCGATTCGCAGAAGCGAACAATCTCGCCCATACTTTCAGCCTTCATAATAATTGTCACCAATCCGCAGGCGCCACTCATTTGTTTTTTTGCCAGCGCATATTGCGGGTTCTCTTCGTCAAGCGGAAACAGAACAGATTCCACCTTCGGGTGTTGTTTCAGCCAGGCAACCATTTGCTTCGTGGTGTAGCTGATCTTTTCCAGCCGCACCGGCAAAGTGCGGAGACCCCTGAGCAGCAGCCAGGCGTTGAACGGCGACAGTTGAAGCCCCATGTTGAGAAACTCGCTGTGAAAAATTTTGCTGATCCTTTCGTTTGTTCCGGATAATACGCCAGCAACAACATCGCTGTGCCCGCCAATAAATTTCGTTGCCGATTGCAGCGACAGGTCTATCCCCCATTTAATCGGTTGCTGGTACAAAGGTGTGCAGTAACTATTGTCGCAAATGGTGACGATTCCGTGTTGCCTGGCGAGCGCCGCAACCGCTTCCAGGTCTTGCAGGTCGTAAGTGAGGGTATTCGGTGATTCAAGGTAGATAAGACGTGTTGAGGAAGTGATCGCGGCCCGGAAATTGTCAACGCTTCGGCCATCAACGAAGGTTGTGGAAACACCAAAACGCGGAAGAACATTATTGAACATTTGCTGCGCCCAGTTGTATGGTTTATTGACCGAAATGATATGGTCACCGGATTGCACTACCGAGAACACCGCAGCAAATATCGCGGAGGCGCCGCTGTTTAACAGCAGGCAGGCCTCGGCGCCATCAAGCGCCGCCAGCTTTTGTGAAAGAATTTGAACGGTAGGATTGATGCCCCTTGTGTACAGGCTCTCACTTTGCTCATCCTCGAACGCCTTTCTTAAATCGTCAACTTTGCTGAACGCAAAATTGCTCGTTTGCATTATCGGGGGCGCCACTGCGTTGAAATACAGGTTGCGCTCTTCGCCAAGTTCATTGATGATGAAGGAATTTTCCATGCCGGTGCAGATGGTTCCTGCAAATATTGGATAATTCTCAGCATATTACAGCATACATGTTTTCCGATTATTGGGCACCTTCAATTTTTTATGATGAAAAAACTGTTTATACTGCTCACTGCCGTTGCCTTATTGCCAACCAGCGCCTGGGCGCAGTCGCCTTCCACTAACATTTTTCAGTTCGATCCCGACTCGGCTCCGCGCTGGAGCAGTTTCGAAAATCCGACAGCCGCAAAGGGCCACGCGGCCATGGAGAACAACGGCGCAAAAGGCCATCCCTCTGATGACCTTGAACCGGGCGAAACGAAAACTTTGCTGGACGTCAAAGGTGCCGGTATCATCAACCGCATCTGGGTCACTATCATCGACCGGTCGCCGGAAATGCTGCGGTCGCTGAGGTTGGAAATGTTCTGGGACAACGCAAAGGAACCTGCCGTTTCTGTGCCGTTCGGCGACTTCTTCGGCATGGGCCTCGGTAAAACCGCAAAATATCACAACGCGCTTTTCGCCAATGCCGAAGGGCGATCGTTTTTGTCGTTCGTGCCCATGCCCTTCAAAACAGCAGCCCGCATTCAGATCACGAACGAAAGCGGAAAACGCCTGAGTCATCTGTTCTACGACATCAACTTCCAGCAAAAGAAATGGAACAGCAGCAACCTGTATTTCCACGCCTACTGGCACCGAGACACCGCCACCACGCTATCAGAAGATTTCGCATTGCTGCCACAGGTAAAAGGCAGGGGCAGATTTCTTGGAACGAATGTTGGCGTGATCGTGAACCAGGCCTATGAGAATTATTGGTGGGGAGAAGGTGAAGTGAAGGTGTACCTCGATGGCGACAAAGCCTATCCTACTTTAGCCGGTACGGGCACGGAAGATTACATTGGAACGGCATGGGGCCAGGGTGAATTTTTCAATGACTACTCCGGTTGCCTTCTTGCCAATAAAGACGATATGGGTTGGGCCTTTTACCGCTATCATATCCCCGACCCCATATATTTCAACAGCGACTGCAGGGTAACCCTTCAACAGATCGGCGGAAACAAAAAAGAACTGGTGGCCGCGCTCCAGGAAAAAGGAGTGCCACTGATTCCTGTGGGACTTGATGATACCAAAAACCCGGTGCGCCCTTTGTACAAAAAAAATTCGGTGGTCAATTTGAAAGATGCCTCGCTACCGGACGGATTTGTAAATTTTTATCGCTCGGATGATGTGTCGGCCACAAGTTACTTTTACCTCGACGCACCTGCTGCCGGCCTCCCTCATTTGCCATCGGTTGCCATAAGAACGTACCGGCTCGGCAAAGAAAAATAATGACCATCATCGCCTTCTTATCAAAAAATATAAAAGGCCAAACCCGAAGAGGAACGCGGTTCCTGCGAGGTCAATGAATGTCTTGTTAACGATCACCACGATGCAAATCAATACATACCCCAAAATAAAAACAATGGGGACCAACGGATAAAGTTTCATTTTATACACCTTGCCGTCGAGATGCCGCGTTTGTTTTCTCAACTTGAATATTGCCGCAGCGGAAGTGACCATGCCGAAGCAGTCGAGAAAAATGGTGAAGGCGAGAGTGCGTTCGAAAGTTTCAGCAAAGAAAACAACGATCGCGGCCATGAGTGAAAAAACAGCAAGTGACACGGTGTAAACACCGCGGTTCACCGAACGCTTTTTGAAAACTGCCGGCAATGCGCCGTCTTCGCTCATAGCAAACATCACCCGCGGGTTGCTCAGAAGGCTTACATTGACATAAGCCAGCACCGAAAAAAATAAAAGGACCGACAAAACGGTGGCGCCGGTCTCACCAAAAACCCGCCTGATCACCACCGATGCGATCTCACCACTATCCTTCAATTCGTTGAAGCCGATGATGGAATAATACGCCCAATTGGTCAGCAGGTATAAAACGATGATCACGATGATACCGGTGAAAATTCCTTTCGGAATATTCCGGCTCGGATTTTCTACCTCGCTGCCAAAGTTGATGGTTTGCTGGTAGCCGCCGAAAGTGAAAGAAACCGCTACAAGCGACAATCCAAACGACGAGATGATTGCTGTCCACGATGCACCTGACGGTTGCGACAGGGGAACATTATTCTCCGCATAGGCCGGCGGATAAAAAAGAGCAGCAATCAGCGCCAGCAGCATGAGCAATTTGATGACCATCAGCATATTTTCCGCCATCGCGCTCAGGCGCAATCCCGCCACATTCACACCATAAAAAATCAGGATGGCCATTATCGCGACCACTTGCGTCATCTGCGGCGTTGCGGCTGGAAAGATGACGGGCAGGATGTAGCTCGACCCGATCAGCGCCACCGCGCCGATGGATGCAGCATTGGATAACAGGATGCTGCAATTAAGGGCAAAGGCAAGCGACGGATGATAAGCATAAGAAAACACGCGGTAATAACCGCCGGTAACCGGGTATCTCGAGCCGATCTCCGCATACGTGAGCGCACCGCACAAAGCGATGATGCCGCCGGTGATCCAGGCGGCAAAATATATCGCGGGACTGAGTGCGGCCAGTGCCGCGTCTTTAGCCGTGCGGAATATGCCCATGCCGATAACGAGCCCGATAACAATCATGACCAGATCAAATAGCCGTAGTCGAGCATTGGATGCCATCGCCAGCAGTTGAATTTTACTTTAATATACACTGGATTGTGTAAACCGCGGAACTTCGTAAATTCCACAACTTATGCTGAACAACATTCAATGGGGCATCATCGGTTGCGGCGATGTTACAGAAATAAAAAGCGGGCCTGCATTCAATAAGATCCCTCACTCCCACCTGTACGCGGTGATGCGCAGAAATAAAGACAAGGCAAAAGATTATGCCGCGCGACATAACGTACCCAGGTGGTACGATGATGCGTACGCCCTTATCGCCGATCCGCAGGTAAATGCCGTGTATGTGGCCACCCCTCCTTCATCACATGAAGAATATGCCGTTGCTGCCATCAACGCAGGCAAGCATGTTTACCTGGAGAAGCCAATGTGCATGGATGCGGCATCAGCAAAAAGAATTGCCGATGCGGCAAAATCATCAAATGTGAAGCTTAGCATTGCCCATTACCGCAGGCAGCTTCCGTTATTTAAAAAAATAAAGCAACTGCTGGACGAAAAATATATTGGCGACATCCTCTATGCCAGCCTGGAGTTATTTCAACCGGTAAAGGCAAAGGGTTTTGAACCCACACCGCAGTACTGGCGGCTTGACCCGGCGGTTAGCGGTGGCGGCCTTTTTCACGATCTTTCGCCGCACCAGCTCGACCTGATGCTGTATTTTTTTGGAAAACCTGCCTATGCAGGCGGCACTTCGCTTAACCAGGGAGATATTTATAAAGCCGATGACATGGTAGCGGGAACCGTCCGCTTTGATAATGGCACCGTCATGAACGGCGTGTGGTGCTTCACCGTTCCCGAACAGGAAGCGAAGGACAACTGCACATTTATCGGCAGCGAGGGCAGCATGCAGTTCAGCATATTCACGATGGAGCATTTATCGATAACGAAAAAGGGAACGAAAGAAGATATTCGTTTCGATCCTGTTGCCCACGTACAGCAGCCGATGATCACAGCCGTGGTGGATCATTTTCTCGGTGAGGCGCCAAATCCGTGTTCCGGGGATGAAGGAGTAACCGTCATGGAAATGATCGACGGCTTTACATCCGCTAATAAAAAACGCTGAAATGCCCGCTGCATCGGGATATTCAAAAAATCCGTAACTTGTATGATCCACTAATACCTGTTAAAAATCTTTCTATGGAGAACACTTCTACCGATTTCGGCACTTATGCCAGGTTTTGTTCAATTGACGAAGCTGAGGCTTTCCTGCTTCTCCTCTCTTCCAATAATATTCCCTTTAAAGTGAACCGGGAAGAGAGCCTGCCAGACAGGATGATCCTGGGTGGCATGGACCCTATGATCGCCGTAAGCATTCCGCCGGAAGAATTCAGTGAAGTGAACCAGCTCGTGGAGAGCTCGATAGATGGCATCATCTGACCCGGCAATGCCCGATTGATGATTACCTGCCTAACCGGATGTAACGTAACCAGTCAACCATCCGGCTGGTGTAGCCATACTCATTGTCGAACCACGCAAATATTTTTGCCTGCCTTCCCACCACCGAAGTTAAGGTCCCGTCTATTACCGCCGAATGGGTGTTGCCCCTGATATCTGTCGAAACCACCTGCTCCTCGGTATAATCAATAATGCCCTTGTATTCGTCGGCAGCCGCCTCCTCGAATAAATGATTGATGGCGCGTTTCGATACCTGCTGCTTGAATTCAACGGTAAAATCTGCGAGTGCCCCATTGCCTACCGGAACGCGTGTTGAAACGGCGGCAATGCGGTTTCTCAGCGGAATCAGCAACCGTTCAAGCGACTGGGCCAGGTCTATTTCAACAGGGATGATCGACTCGGCAGCAGCGCGTCCCCTACGGTATTGCTTGTGCGAAGTATCCACCAACTCCTGCCGCGAGGTGTACGAATGAAGAAAGTGCAGTTGTGCCGATTCTATCCCGATGGAATTCAAAATATATAACACGTGGGTTGAGCAGTTGGTCATGCACCCGCCCGGGGAGATAACCTTCATTTCGTGCGTCAGCAGATGCTGGTTGAATCCATAAATCATGAGCGGAAGTTCGTCGCCGCCGGCAGTCGATAACAGAACACGGCCGGCTCCTGCCCGCAGGTGTTTTTCAGCGTCGTCTTTTCCGGTGAACCTTCCGCTGCATTCCAGCACCACGTCGATATGCCTGTCTTTCCAGGGAAGCGCCAGCGGATCGGCGCAATTCAGCACTTGTATTTCCTTTCCCCTGTATTCGATGGCATCGTTGTTCAATGTTAATGTGCCGGGAAAAGTGCCATAAACAGAATCGTATTTAAGAAGGTACAGCAGGTTTTGAGATTCCATCACGTCGTTCACGGCCACAATTTCAAAGTCTTTGTCGTCAATAAGTCTCCTGAACATTAATCTTCCGATCCTTCCCATTCCATTGATCGCTATTCGCATTATTTCCTTGTTTACCGCAAATATCGGAAAGAAGGACGGCAATTGGCAATCGGCAATCGGCAATCGGCAAAGAGTAGAAATATTTTGGCCAGCAAAGAGAGCTAAACCTTTGTATGAAAAAACGATTTAACATAAAACCCAATTTTTTATCTACCAACAAAAGATAAATTCATCAAAAACTTTTACATCAAAAATTTTCAATCGTTCTTTGCCCTTTGCCGTTTGCCGATTGCCGCTTCCTCACCCCACATACTGCTCAAACAACTTTTTGATTTTCTCCTGCGGATCGTTGCAAATTCCGGGATGTACCTTCGAAGCTTGCACTATTGTACTTCTCGTAGCGGTGAGCCACCTGAAACGCGAAGCCATGTCGAGTTTAGCGATCGGCCCACCGTCCGCGGCCCCCTTGCAAATTTCATCAATGGCACGCAAATGTTGCTTCAGCTCATTCACATCCACGCCTTCGCATAAAGCCTTTAATTTATTTTCATCAAGAAGAATAAGTACATCGAGAAACTTATGCTTTTGTCAATACAGTATCACACCCACGTTGAGAAACTCTTCGCGTTCAACGCGCGGAACAACGCGTATGATGGCATATTCAAAGGTGTGCGTTTCTTGCATGATTTGCTTCTTTTTCAAATATACCTGCATGGGCGAGGCGTGTTTCCAGGAACCTGGCATAAATCTCCCTCACCTCGGGTGGCGGCTCGGAAAAGGCCCCGCCGGTCAGCCATTCGTCGGGCAGCATGCCGGTGATCTCTCTTATTTTCGCCGGAGTAAGCGCCGAACGGAAACGGCTACCTGCTTCTTCCAACTGCGTTGCATAAGGAAGCAACACATGGTCCTTCACCTGTGTAAATGGTTTCTTCGCATATTCTTCCCAGTTATTCCACGAATGATGGAAATAAAGGCAGGCCCCATGGTCGATGAGCCACAGTTCCCTGTTCCAGCTCAGCATGTTCGTATTTTGCGAAGTACGGTCAACGTTGAGCAACAGGCAGTCGAGCCACACAATTTCCGATGCAAGCCTGGCCTCCACAGCCGTTACGGCCGGGTCATACGTGATGGAACCCGAAAGATAATGCAGCGCCAGGTTCAGTCCTACGCTGGCCTTGAGCAGGTCCTGTATTTCCACATCTGGCTCGGTGCGGCCAAAGGCAGTATCGAGCCAGGCCAAAACGATTTCCGGCACTTTCAGTCCCATGGCCCGCGCCACCTCGCCGCCGATCAGCTCAGCGATCAGCGTTTTGACACCCTGTCCCGAACCGCGGAACTTGAGCACATACAAAAATTCATCGTCGGCCTCGGCAATGGCAGGCAATGAGCCTCCCTCGCGCAGCGGTGTTACATATCGGGTTACCTTCACATGTCTTAACGGCGTTGACATAATTCCCTAAAGTAATCAAATAGCAGTTAATGAGCGTTTAATGGAATACGTATTGCATAAACATTTGTCATGAAATACCTCCCCATCGAAAATTATGGAATTATTGGCGACCTGAACACGGTTGCCCTTGTGGGGCTCAACGGCTCTATCGATTACATGTGTTTCCCGAATTTCGACTCCCCCACATTATTTGCCGCGTTGCTGGATGCGAAAAAAGGAGGAAAATTTCAGATCGTACCCGCCTTTACAAAAATGAAGACCAGGCAGCTATACCTGCCCGATACCAACGTACTGCTGACACGTTTCCTGTCGAAAGACGGGGTGGGTGAAATTACCGACTTCATGCCCGTTGAAGAGCTGTACGATGGAAAGGAACTGATTCGAAGAGTTACGACGGTAAGGGGCGACGTGCATTACAACCTCATTTGCCAGCCGCGCTTTAATTATGGCCGCAGCGGCCACAAGGCAGAAATGGTGTCGGAAAACGAAATCATCTTCACCAGCGAAGGAGAAGATAAGACGGTGGTGCGTTTCCTTAGCTCCGTGCCGCTGCGGCTTGAAAATAATGATGTGGTGGCAGCGTTCAGCCTGTCCTCGAATCAAACGGCCGACTTCATGCTGGAAGCGGTCGACAAGGAACATCCGCACAAAAGAGACTTCAACAAATTCGTGACCGAAAGCCTTTTCAAAACGGTTAACTACTGGAAAGACTGGATGGCCCAATCCAATTATCGCGGCAGGTGGATGGACATCGTTAACCGGTCGGCACTCGTGCTTAAGTTGCTTACCTCGTACCGGTATGGATCGATCGTTGCAGCGCCCACCTTCAGCCTGCCAGAAAGCATTGGCAATAAAAGAAATTTCGACTACCGCTTCACCTGGATAAGAGATGCATCGTTCACTGTGTATGCGCTTATACGTCTCGGCTATACGAAGGAAGCGGGCGCATTTATGAACTGGGTGGAAAAGATGTGCGAGGACATAAAAGGCCATGGCCGCCTGAACATCATGTACAGCATCGACGGAGGAAAATTACTGAAGGAAAAGATCCTCGATCATTTTGAAGGGTACTGCGGCTCAGCGCCTGTACGGATCGGCAACGACGCTTATGGCCAGTTGCAGCTCGATATTTACGGGGAGCTGATGGATTCTGTTTACCTGTATAACAGGTATGGAGAACCAATTTCATATGATTTTTGGAAGGACCTTGCCAAACAGATGGATTGGCTCTGCGAGAACTGGAACCAGCCCGACGAAGGCATTTGGGAAGTAAGAGGAGGAAAACAAAAATTCCTGTATTCCCGCCTGTTGACGTGGGTGGCGCTCGACAGGGCAGTCAAAATTTCGGAGGCACGGTCATTTCCAGTCAATGGCAAATGGAAGAATGAGCGGGACATCATCTTCAACAGTATTTACGACGAATTCTGGAACGAAGAAATGCAGGCGTTCACCCAATATCCGGGCGCATCTACCGTCGATGCATCAACGCTGATGATGCCGCTTGTGCGATTTATCAGTCCCCGCGATCCACGTTGGCTGTCAACGCTTGCGAGGATCGAAAAAGAATTGGTATTCGATTCTCTCGTGTATCGCTACAAACGCGATGTAGCCGCCCCCGACGGTTTCATTAGCCACGAGGGCACATTTTCGATGTGCACCTTCTGGTATGTGGAATGCCTCTCGAAAGCCGGCCAGTTAGAGAAAGCAAGGTTTTACTTTGAAAAGATGCTCGGTTATGCCAACCATCTCGGGTTGTATTCCGAACAATTGGGATTTGAAGGAGAGCATCTCGGCAATTTTCCGCAGGCCTTTACGCATCTCGGATTGATCAGCGCAGCGTACAACCTCGACAAGCAACTTAACAACAGCAGGAACAAAGACGTGGATTCAATATATACTTAACGAGCAAGTGAAAAGTGCAGAAAAATTAAAGGGCCGTAGAAACGGCCCTTTGTTCCAAATGAATATTAACTGTTTATTAAGCTGAGGGCGTAAAATTGGCTTCTTTTCCAACGAAAAAATCATCTATTGAATTCCGCAGAAAATTAAACGGAAATGACCGCCTCCAATAGAAATTACAATGGTTTGCGAGGATGAATTGATCTGAAAACAGAAGAAACTTCTTTTTGTCTTCTCCGATTTACTGCGACCATTTGGTTGGCGTGCGGTCCCAGCGGTGGCCCTTGAGTTCACTGATAAGCTGTTTTGGCAATGCCTTTCCGTCGGAAGCGGAAATATTGGCCTCCACATGTTTCAGCTTTCTCATTCCCGGTATAACAGTGCCTACATCAGGATTTGAAAGAATAAAACGCAGTGCAAGGTCTGGCATCGTCGCGCCCGCCGGAATCAGCGGTTTGAGCGCATTGGCATGGTCAACGCTCGACTTCAGGTTTTCGGGAACGAAGTAAGTGGAGCGCCAGTCGTTTTTCGGAAATACGGTGTCGTAATCGAGTGTGCCCGTAAGTGTTCCCTCATCGAAAGGAACGCGCGCAATGATGCCGATGTCGAGTTTTTTGCAAAGAGGAAAAAGATTGTCTTCCGGATTTTGATCGAAAATATTGTAGATGACCTGCACGCTGCTGAACAGGCCCGTTTGCAGCGATTGCAGCGAATTATCAGGCTGCCAGCGGTTCACGGAAATGCCCCAGTGCTGTACTTTTCCATCGGCCGTAAGTTTCTCTATGGCTTTTTTCCATTCATCATTATTTGCCCACGCATCTTCCCACACATGAAATTGCAACAGGTCGATGGTTTCGATCCCAAGATTTTGCAGGCTCTTCTCTGCATATTCAACAATATAGTCCGCTGGAAATACTTCTTCGAGCTTAGAATCCGGCTTCGTGGGCCACTCCCTGTTCTTCGGCGGTATTTTGGTGGCCGTGTATAGCTTTTTACCGGGGTTGGCCTTTATCAATTTGCCGAGTATGGATTCCGACATGCCAGCGCCATAGGCCCATGCAGTGTCGAAAAAATTGCAGCCGAGCTCAACCGCTTTGTGAAGCGACCGCTCCGTTTCCTTGTCGTCCGAACCGGTCCATCCCGCCAGTCCCCACATTCCATAACCGATTTCAGATACCTGCCATCCTGTTTTTCCGAATCTCCTGTATTCCATGCTTTTGTTTTAGTAAGCGAATTTAACAGAAATGCACAAATGAACACTGCTGTATCGAAAATGAACACGTAATGACCTTTGTTTTTTAGTAAATTACTGATACCCAGCCGGCCCGAATACTGGCATTATGTTTAGCGAAAATAGGTATGCTGAAGAATTATATTAAGGTGGCTTTCAGGAACCTTTGGCGCAGCAAGGGTTTTTCCTTCCTCAATATCACCGGCCTAGCCATCGGTATGGCCAGCGCCGTGCTCATCCTGCTTTGGATCTACAACGAGGTGAGCTTTGACCGTTTTCACAAAAACAGGAACCACATCTACCTCGCCATGAACCGCGGAGAATTCGACAAGAAGCTGCAGGTTTGGGGCAGCACGCCGAAAATATTGGGGCCCACTTTAAAAATGGAATTTCCGGAAGTAAAAGCGATTTCGAGAGGTTATTACCGTTGGTTCGTCACGATGGCCGGAGAAACGAAAGTATCCTCAAGCGCCATCGTTACCGATCCCGCTTTCCTGAGCATGTTCAGCTTCCCTTTGTTGAAAGGTAACCCCGCAACTGCACTGAACGATCTGTACTCGATTGTCATTACCGAAAAGATGGCCATCAAAATGTTCGGCAATACCGATGCACTGAACAAACTGATCAGGATAGACAGCAACAATTTCAGGGTTACCGGCATCATGAAGGACCTGCCACACAATAGCAGTTTTGATTTCGAGTTTGTCCTTCCATGGGCCTACCTCACCCACACCGGCGAGGATGACAAAAGCTGGGGCAACAATTCGATTGAAACTTATGTGCAGTTGAACGACAATGCCAGCGAAGCAACGGTCAATGCAAAGATCAGGGACATCACCATTCGTCACAGCAACCAGGAAGAAGAGCATGAGGTTTTTCTTCATCCCATGAGCAAATGGCATTTGTATTCGCGATTTGAAAACGGCGAAATAGTGGGCGGAAGAATTGAAACGGTGCGGCTTTTCGGCATTATTGCGGCATTCATCCTCCTGATCGGGTGTATCAATTTCATGAACCTGAGTACGGCACGCAGCGAAAAACGCGCAAAGGAAGTGGGCATTCGTAAGGTTGCGGGCGCCAATAAAAGAATACTCATTGGCCAGTTCATTGGCGAATCATTGCTGATGTCTGTTATTTCGGGAATGCTGGCGCTGGTCATTGTGTATTTCGCGCTGCCGTCGTTCATGCTGCTGATCAACCAGCAACTCACCATCCCCGTAAACAATTTCTATTTCTGGCTCGCGGGCATTTCATTCATTATCCTTACCGGTGTCATAGCCGGAAGCTATCCGGCGTTTTTCCTTTCGTCATTCAAACCCGTATCGGTGCTGAAGGGAACGTTTAAGCGATCGCATGCGCTTATCAATCCCCGGAAGGTGCTTGTCGTTCTGCAATTCACTTTCGCGATTACCCTGATCATCTGCACCTTTATTGTGATGCAGCAGATCAGGCACGCCCAAAACAGGGATTCGGGATATGACCGCGGCCAACTGGTTTACCAGTGGCTTTCGGGCGACCTGTACGATAAATACCCGCTGTATAAAAATGAACTGATCAGCTCCGGCATTGCCACCCATGTTACAAAAACGAGCAACCCGCTCACCAGTCCTATGAGCGATACGTGGGGCATTACCTGGAAAGGCAAGAACCCCAACGATAAAACAGATTTCGACAGGTTCACACAAGATGAGGGATTGACAAAAACAGCCGGTCTGCAATTGATCGCTGGGCGCGACATGGACCTGAAAAAATTTCCAACCGATTCATCAGCGATGATTTTGAATGAATCGGCGGCAAAGGCAATGGGATTCAAGGATGCCATCGGCCAGGCCGTGCGGGATGGCGACAATGAATTTCATGTGATAGGAGTGATCGAAGATTTTATTCTCCGTTCGCCTTATGAAGAAACGAAACCGATGGTGATCGAAGGTGGCCAAAACGGCTCGTTCAACGTGGTGCACATCAAGTTAAGCGACCGTTACAATACCGCCGAAGCCGTTGAACGTATCGGTAAGCTATTCGCCAAATACAACCCTGCTTATCCCTTCGAAAATCATTTCGTTGATGAAGATTACGCGCGAAAATTTGACGAGACGCAACGAACGGCAAGACTCACCGGGCTGTTTGCCGGGCTAACGATTTTCATTTCGTGCCTCGGGCTGTTCGGACTCGCCACTTACATGGCGGAAACACGCATTAAAGAGATCGGCGTAAGAAAGGTGCTGGGCGCAACGGTATTTAAAATAACCACACTGCTGTCCAAAGATTTCCTGCTGCTCGTGGTGATCTCCATCCTTATCGCCACACCGGTTGCATGGTTCGCCATGAGCTCATGGCTTGAGGGCTACGCATACCGGGTAAACATACAATGGTGGGTGTTTGCATTTGCGGGGCTGCTATCTGTCATCGTTTCGCTGGCCACCATCAGTTACCAGGCGGTCAGGGCGGCAATGGCCAACCCGGTAAAGAGCCTGAGGAACGAATAAAAATATGGCAACGGAAATTTCCTTCGTAATAATACGTCAGATATAGCACCGCATTCATATAGATTTGTAAAGAGAGAGATAGCGATCTGTTTTCATATCATCTCTAATGCAGTTAGTTTTTGTCAAACCCTTCCATTCATGGAAGGGTATTTTTCAAACCCCTGCCCATGTTACACAGCCTGACAGAACGATATCATAGACTGGCACGGATGGAATTGGTGGTAGTTTTTGTGGTGAGCGGACTTGTTCTTGCAGGATGGTTCTTCAATATTGAAGAGTTGAAAAAAGGACTCGCGCACTCTTCCTCCATGAATCCCGTTTCGGGCGTCAGCTCGATTATTTCCGTTGTTGCATTATGGTGCCTGGCTTCTTCCAGGAATAATATTCAGAAATTAGGCAGAATGTTTGCCGTGCTGGTATTTGCGGCGGGCCTCATGATCTTCATGGACGTTGGATTCTACAAAACCCTCGCGGTTAACACTTCGCTTTGTTTGTTGTTCACCGGCCTGTCGGTGATGCTGTACATTTTCAAATTCCGGTACAATGTTCTGATTGCGGATTGGTTCGCAGTGATTACGGCAGTATTTTCATTTGGTTCGCTGATCGGATACATTTATGATGATAAAGCGCTTTACACCGTATTCGGAAAAATTCCCATGGCCCTGCCAACGGCCATCTCCTACTTCCTGCTTTCAACATCCATCCTGTTATTCAGAAGTGAAACCGGTCTGCTGCGGATCTTCACCAAGCAGTACCCCGGCAGCCGCATGGCCCGCTACCTGGTACCCGTTGCCCTGCTTCTTCCGATTGCCTCGGGCCTGCTTCGCAAATACACGCTCAGCAGTTTTAGCCTTTCCTCGCCATTCAGCTTTGGGTACATCATCATGATCAACGTGGTGTTCATGGTGTTCCTCATCTGGCGGGGCGCGCATTCCATGAACCGCTCCTCTCTTGATCTCGAAAAAGAAAGAAAACGGGCCGAAATACTCAATGCCAGGCTTTTGAAGGATGAAACGAAACTGCTTAAGCAAGCGTTGATGGAAACGCAGATCAGGCAACAGAAAGAGCTGATCCAGGCAACGATCGACGGGCAGGAGAAGCAAAAAAAAGAGATCGGTATGGAGCTGCACGATCACATTAACCAGGTGCTCGCCAGCACCAAACTCTACCTCGAACTCGCAAAGGGTGATGAAAGCGTGCGCCTGGAAGTGATCGATAAGTGCAGGCAGCACGTGACGTATGCGATCCAGGAGATACGCAACCTCTCCCGGTCGTTGGTGCTGCCCGAAAACGGCAATGACAGCATACTGGAAAATATCGCCGTTCTCGTCAATAACCTCCAGCAAAGCAGCGGGTTAAATATTCACACCAGGATCAACGGCGACGTGTTCCGGTTGCTCGACAAAAAACAACAGGTATCCATTTACCGGATCATCGAGGAGCAATTGCAGAACGCAGTAAAGCATGCGCATGCCACCCACGTAAATATTCACGTGTGGCACGATGAGCAGCACATTCGTTTGCTGCTGTATGATAACGGACAGGGATTTGACATGAGTAAGCAACGAAGAGGTATCGGGCTGAATAATATCAGCAGCCGCGTTACTTCTATGGACGGTGAACTGGAAATTGTTTCCGCGCCAGGCGAAGGATGCGAACTGCGCATCTCGATCCCGATACCCGGCGAGCAGGCTATTTAACGAGGTATGGCTTTATCACTTTGATCCAGATTTCATAGCCGTTCCGTTTCATGTGAAGGCGGTCCTGCCTGAATAAATCTTCCCTCGGCTTGCCGTTCTCGTCGAGCATTGCAGAAAATACGTCTATGTAACCGGCGTTTTTATCTTTCTCCAGAAATTTTTTGATACCCTCGTTGGCCGCAATCATTTTTGGCAACAGGTGCGCCCGGGACGGACTGGGCTTGATCGATACGTAATCTATACGCGTATCAGGCAGGCTCTTGCGGATGATGCCGTACAGCGTTTTAAACCTTTCCACCACTTTTTCGGCAGTAATGGTGGTTGAATTCGCGAGGTCGTTGTCGCCGCAATAGATCAACACCTGTTTAGGATGATACTTAACGATCACATCGTCGGCATAGCGGATAACATCCGTCAGCGTCGATCCGCCAAACCCCCTGTTGAGGATGGGATAGCCGGGGAAATCGCTGTTCACCTTTTGCCAGATGGTGAAGGACGAACTGCCCACAAAAACGATCGGCTCCTCAGGCGGCGCTTTTATAGAATCCTGCTGCCGGAAGTATTCGATGTTCTTCCAGAACCTCGGCGTAGTGGCAGCAGTTTGCGCAATGGAACCTGCAACGAAGAAAGTTGCCAGGAGTACGGATAGAAAAATTTTTTTGATCATAGTGGCTGTTATTGTCAAAAATATGCCAGTTTTTTCAGCAGCTATTCCTCATCTCGCAAATATGTTTCCCGATCATGATATTCCGCCGGCGCCCGATGCAGTAATTTCGCGCCGCTTAAAGGGAAACAAAACCCATAAATCAACAATAAATTTAAAGGATTAATCACTGGAATACAATATTATGAAACGAATTGTGGCGATCGCGTTTTTTATTTCGATTTTTAACAACCTCTTTGCAACAGAAGGTACGAGTATCATCAAAGGAAAGGTGACCACCGCCGATGGTCAGCCTGCCGCCGCGGTTACAGTCGTGGTGAAAGGCACCGCTAAAGGCGCCACCACCGACGGAGACGGCACCTTTGTCATCAGAAACCTGGCAGAAGGCGAATATGAGCTCGAAGTGTCCCTGATCGGGTATGAAACCATGATCGAAACAATCACCCTTGCCGACAACGAATCACGCATTGTGCACATCCAGCTTCGCCTTACCCGCAATGAACTTGAAGAGGTGATTATCAGTGCAGAAAGAAAGAACTTTCTCCGGTCGTCCAGTGACTTTGTTGCGAAAATGCCGCTTAAAAACCTGGAGAACCCGCAGGTCTATACCACGATAACCAAGGAACTGATCAAGGAGCAAATGATCTTCTCCGTGGATGATGCGACGAAAAATGCGCCGGGCCTGCAGAAGATGTGGGAGGCAACCGCAAGAAGCGGCGACGGCGGCTCGTATTACAATTCACGCGGATTCATCCTACAGAGCCAGTTGCGGAACGGCGTTGCCGGAAACGTGACCAGCCGCATCGATGCTGCCAACATAGAAAGCGTGGAGGTGATCAAAGGACCTTCAGCAACGCTGTTCGGCAGCGTGCTCACTTCTTACGGCGGCCTCATCAACCGCGTAACGAAAAAACCTTACTCGGAATTTGGCGGCGAGGTGGGTTACGCGGCGGGCAGCTACAGCTTCAACCGAATAAATGCCGACATCAATACCCCGCTTGATAAAGAAAAGAAGATACTGATGCGCGTGAACGCTGCCTACACCAATGAAGGCAGCTTCCAGGATAATGGATTTGAAAAAGGATACGTGCTTGCGCCGAGCCTTTCATATGCAATTAACGACAAGCTCTCTTTCTCGCTCGATGCTGAATTTTATGGCGGCTCGAATTCATCAAAGCAGATGATCTTTTTTTACTATTCTGCTAACCAGTTGGGCGCAAGCCGGGCAGATGAACTGGGCATAGATTACAAACGGGCGTATTCATCTCCCGATATTTTCCAGGAATATAAAACGGCCAATTTCTTTGGACAGATGAAGTACAAATTTTCCGATAACTGGAGCTCGCAAACCAATTTCACCAGTACGCACAGTTATTCTGACGGACCCTATGCATACCTGTATGTTGTACCGAATTCCGTTGCACTCAACGATCCGGCCGCAACGGGCGCCGATTACCTGCAACGCGCCGACCAGTCGACCGCAGCAAGCACCGACCAGTTTACAGAGATCCAGCAAAATTTTATCGGCGAATTTCATGTTGGCGGTATGAAGCACAGGTTTTTGGCAGGAGTCGATTACCTGCGCGAATACTCGAACCAGCTTTTCTATGGCACCGACTTCGACCTGATTAAGAAAAACGGCAATATTCCGGAGTATAACAATTTCAACCGGAATAATTTGAATAAGCTTTTAGAGGATGGTTCGACCGTTTGGAACTTTCCTTACTATTACACCACCAATGTTTACAGTGCCTACGCATCAGATGTAGTGGATATTACAGACAGGCTGTTCCTTCACGCCGCGCTCAGGGTTGATCACTTCGACAATAAGGGTAATCTCGATAAAACCACCGGTCTTTACAGCGGCGGTTATCAACAAACCGCGCTTTCTCCAAAATTCGGGATCGTGTTTCAGCCTGTAAAGGACAGGGTTTCCGTATTCGCCAATTACATGAACGGCTTCAACAACCAAACGGGCTCCGATTTCGAAGGAAATACTTTCAAACCCGAACAGGCATACCAGGTAGAAGGGGGCGTGAAACTGACAACATTCAACAACAAGCTATCCGGCACAGTGAGCGTCTATAACATCGAGGTG
>CBIGXK010000009.1:0-27855 GCA_966193805.1 uncultured bacterium
CCTGTAGTCCTTGAACAAGCTGTACCATCTCATTTTCAGTACACCCAAAATGCCTTCTTTAACGATGCCCTTATGCATCTTCGACACACCAAACTTTCTGTCCTGGAAAATGATGGGCACCTCCACAATTTTGAAACCAAGCTTCCAGGCGGCAAATTTCATTTCTATCTGGAAAGCATAGCCGAGAAAGTGGATCTCATCGAGGTTGATGCTATTGAGCACTTTCTTTTTGTAACAGATGAATCCCGCAGTGGTGTCTTTAACCGGCATCCAGGTGATGAGCCTTGTGTAGATGGAGCCGCCCTTCGAGAGCAAGATGCGGTTTTTGGGCCAGTGAACCGTTCCTCCACCCTTCACATATCTCGACCCGATGGCCACATCGGCCCCGCCGCTGCAACACGCATCATAAAGCCTCACCAGGTCGGCGGGATCATGCGAAAAATCGGCATCCATTTCAAAGACGTAGTCATACCCTCTCTCCAGCGCCCACTTGAAACCGTGAATGTAAGCAGTGCCGAGGCCCGACTTTCCCGTGCGTTCTTCGAGAAAAAGGGAGGCCGGATATTCGGCGATGAGCTCTTTCACGATGGCGGCGGTGCCATCGGGAGAACCATCGTCAATCACCAGCACATGGAAATTCTGTTGAATGGCCATGATTGCCCTGATGATGGGGGAAATATTTTCCTTCTCATTATAGGTAGGTATAATGACGAGCTTTTCCAATTAGCCTTTCTTTAGCATCATACGGTTAAACACTTCTGTCAGCTTATGCTTCGTGTGAAGGGGGAAATCGCCCTTCATCATCCAGTCGTAATACTGCGGCTCGGCTTTTAGCACATCAGTGACCACGCGTCCCTTGTGCTTGCCGAAGTTAAACACCTCTCTGCCATTCTCCATGATCATTCTCCTTGCAAAGTCAACCGTATTTTCCTCGCCGATGCACTTGAGGATACTGTCAACGGTGAGGCCCAGTTGCGGATACCGTTCAACCTGCGATTGCAGCACTTCCCACGTTGCCACGGCATCGGCTTCTGCGCTGTGCGCATTGTCGAGCATGCCGTTGCAATAAAATTTATAAGCCGCGGCAAGGGTGCGCTGCTCCATCTGGTGAAATATCTTTTGTACATCCAGCAGCCTGCGGTTCTTCATGTCGAATTCCAGGGATATGCGCAGGAACTCTTCAACAAGCATAGGAATATCGAAACGGTTAGAGTTGTAACCCGCCAGGTCAGCAACATCGATAAACTGCCGGATTTCATTGGCCACCTGCCTGAAGACCGGCGCATCTTTTACCATCTCATCGGTAATGCCGTGTATTTCTGTAACGGCGGGAGGAATGGGCATTTCCGGGTTGACCAGTTTTCTCTTCACCGTCTTCCTGCCATCGGGCATAATCTTCACAATTGCGATCTCTATGATACGGTCCGTACTCAGGTTCATCCCCGTAGCCTCGATATCAATGACTGCAAGCGGCTTTGTTAATTGTAACATCACAAGGTTTAATGATTATATCAGTTTACTTGATTCGCAAATTTAAGCATATCCCTATCACCAAATTTCGGGCACTCGTCCGGGGTAACCGGCATCATTCATGCCAATGACTGCATTGCGCCGTTCAATGCCGAAAAGATCACAATATATCATCAAAATCTTGGTTAAAGCAGTGCCAATACTTGCATTTACAGGTTTTTATTATTTACTTTGATGTCTGCATTCGTCTATCCCTGAAAATCCCCTTATTTCCCGGTCCGCTCCTTTGAATTTCATCATGTTGATGTGATCGTTAACCCCTAACCAGGTTATTCATTCACTTTAAATACGTTAAAATGAAAAGGACGCTTATCGCATTGGCACTGATAATAGCGACTGCTGTAGGCTTTGCCTCCTGCACCGCCCAGCAAGGTTGCCAGTCAACCCGGGGATATGTAGGATATGGAGTCAGATAAAGGAAAATCTTTGTAATTGTTAGCCGCATGAATCTTTCAGGCTGTACCTTGCACGCCGGAAGATCGGCGACTAACAGTTACAAATCAAGAAAACATGGATTGGAAAGTGTTGAATGAAGAGGGGCAACTGCAGGAAATCATCAAAAACTCCGGGACCAGGCCACAAATAATTTTTAAACATAGCTCGCGCTGTGCCATAAGCGCCGTGGCAAAGGGAAGGCTGGAACGGGCCCCGGCGCCTGCCAATGTGGATTTTTACTTCCTCGACCTGGTACGTTACAGATCAGTTTCCAATAAAATAGCGGAAATTTTTGGGATACATCATGAATCACCGCAGGTGCTCATGGTCAGGAACGGCGTATGCATATACGACGAGAGCCATATGGGAATAAATATGCAGGAAATCGCTTCGCAGTTAATTTAGAAAATGCTTTACGGATTCGAACTTTTTCGTTTATAAAAGTTCAGTGTGGGCACCACGCCCAACGCCTCTTCACTTAACGTATAAAATCCCGAACCGTCAGCAGCAAAACACACCGCCTCGCCCTGCGCCTCCATCTGGTAGTCCAACTGTTCGGGCGCCGCGGCCAGGGCAGCCGCCACTCCTTCGCCCGGCTTGCTTGTATAATGATACAGGTCTGTGTAGGTTTTTATAATTATCTCATCGTTGGCCGGCGACAGGCAGGCACTCACAACACCGCTGTAAGTAAGTTCCGACACGAACTGCGCAACGTTTACGGATGTCGTGTTCTGCGGGTAAGCTAACCTGTAAACGCGCGACTTTGCATCTCTTTTGGTAATGATGAAAATATCGCCAGTGGTGTTATCCACCAGGAGCGCCTCCGCATCGTGCTTGCCGTCGGCGTAAGTAAATCTTATCTTATCAAAAACGATTACCTGCTTCACGCCTTCCGCGGGTTCCTCAAAACGATAGATGTAGTATTCGTCGTATTGCTGGTTGTTGTCGCCTATGTCGCCAACATAAAGAAACGATTTACCGTTTGCCGGCCCGTTTCCCGTAACCACATCTTCCCAATCGCGATTTGTTGCACCATCGAGCAAAACAGAATCCGTGATCGCTCCATCATTTTGCAGCAGGTACAGCAAGGGCGGGTTTCCACTATCCTGTTCCACCCATAGTTTGTTTTTATTGACCTTGCTATAAGTGATGCCCGATGCCTCCTTCACTTTGGTACCGGTTAAGGCAATGGCCTGCGGGGCGCTTTCATAACCTGGCGCCGGCGGCGTTTCTGTTTGCGTACTTGATTTCTTGCACGCGAAAAACAGCATTAGCAGGGGCAGTAACCTTTTCATAATTTCTTCAGGAGTTTTTATTCATTGCGGGCTTTTTTCTGCCCACATAATTCTCTATCTTCTTCATCGTCCACAACGAAAGCACCAACCATATCACTCCCATCGAAAATCCTGCGAGTACGTCGCTGGCGTAGTGCACACGAAGGTAGATGCGGCTGAATCCAATCAACAAAATAGATAACGAAAGCAAGATAATCAAGGCGGCGCGAAAGACCTTGTTCCTAACGTAGCGCCACGCCAAAACGACGAGCAGGCCATAGAAGGTCATCGCCGACATGGCATGGCCGCTCGGATAGCTGAACCCCATTGCTGCCTGGTAAACGGGATCATCGGGCCGCTGCCGGCTGAAAAATAATTTCAGCGACCACATCACGATGAAGCTGCCCAAAGAAACCACGGGCACGCTGATCGAGTACCACCGGTGCTTGCGGATAAGAAAGAATACAGCGAGAATAATGTTGGCGGGAATGAGAAAGTTATGGGACCCGAAGAGGGTCACCACCCGCATAACGTTAGTGAGGAAAGGACTGATGAAGGGATGAATACCTGCAAAAACCGCATTGTCGAATGCATTGTCCTTTTCAACAATGATCTCATCGGTTATGTAGAAGAAGGCGACGAGCGAAAGAATGAAGAGAACAATTACAATGACCAGCTCAACAGACAGCAACGCCAGCGCCGCGAAAAATTTCCGGAACTTTTGCAGCATGGAAACTTAAAAGGCGTTCTTGTTTCCCCGGAAGGTATTGTAAACAGTGAGGAACATGATCCTGATGTCGAGCCAAACGCTCCAGTTCTCCATATACCAGATGTCGTGTTCAACACGCTGCTGCATCTGCATGATGGTTTTTGTTTCGCCCCTGAAGCCGTTCACCTGCGCCCAACCTGTAATACCGGGGGTCAGGAACTGCCTGATCATGTACTGGCCGATCACCTTTGAATAATCTTCGGTGTGTTTGAGCATGTGCGGCCGCGGGCCAACGATACTCATTTCACCTTTCAGCACATTGATGAATTGCGGAAACTCATCGACGTTGGTGCGCCGCATGAATTTGCCGATGCGTGTAAGGCGCGAATCATTTTTTGTGGCCTGTTTGCTGTTGGCGTCGGTGTTCACTTTCATGCTTCTGAACTTGTAGCACCTGAACGGCATATTGTCGCGGCCGCTTCTCTCCTGTATAAAAAAGATGGGGCCCCTCGATTCGAGCTTGATGAGCAGCGCCATCAGCGGAACGAGCCAGGAAAGAATAAAGATGATGACAAGGATGCTCACCACCACGTCGAATAACCGCTTTTTGATACGGTTGCTCACGTCGTTGAGCGGTTCGGTGCGAATGGAAAGCACCGGCATATCTTTCAGGTAGTCGATGTACACGGGACGCTTGATGAAGAAAGAGAGGTCGGGAATGATCCTGAAGCGGATACATTCCTGGTCGGCCTGCATCATCAGCTCATAAATTTCAGCATCCTGTTCGGGTCCGATGGTCGAATATATTTCATTGACCTGGTACCGTTTTGAGATGTCCATCACATCTCTGATGTTGCTGACGATGGGATAGTTGGAAAGCTCGTGAACGTTCTTCGCCTCTTCACAAAAGCCGACGATCTCGGTATTCATACCTTCCTCTTCGAGGTAATTCACAAGCTTTTTTGCTACATCGTTGTAGCCGATGATCACCACCTTTCTTACAAGGTATTCCTGGTGCCTGAAGTAATGTCTTATCATAAGATAAATAAACCTGTTAACCATCAGCATGATTCCCATGCTTGAAAGGGTAACAGAGATGAATATGCGTGATAGCCTGTATTGTTGGAAAAAGTAGAGGTAAAGCATAACGATGCCCAGCCAGCCGAAATAGATGCGCATGCTTCGCCTGGCGAACACCTCGAATGTGTTGATGTATTTTTCGTTATACATGTTGCCCACCCAGCACACCAGCATCCATGCGAGGTTCAGGAACAGCCAGAACCTGGCATATACAACGAATGCCTGTAACGGGATGGATTCGCTTAACCACAATTGGGCAACAAGCACAATCAGGTTGAGCGTGATGAGGTCCAGGCCCGCCAGCACAAGCTGAAGGAACCTGATAAAACGATAGTTCATGATGTTAACTTAAAAGTCAAAACTGAAAAACGCGCATACACCTGCAGCGGCAAGAGATGCTATGAGGAACAGCATTAAAAAAATCCAGGTTGAAGCGCAACAGGTATCAGCTTAAGTTAAAGCCGGAGAAGCGGCATACAGTGAAATCAGCTTCTCCACAATTCTCGGCGATGTTTTTCCATCCCATAGCGGCGGCACGCCGCCCTTTTTCCATTTTCCGCTCATTAACCTGTCGAGATAAGGGGCAAGATGGGCAGGATCGGTGCCTACAAGTTCATTCGAACCAAGGGTTACCGTTTCCGGGCGCTCGGTTGAATCGCGGAGCGTCATGCAGGGTACCTTGAGTATTGTTGTTTCTTCGGTGATGCCGCCCGAATCGGTGATGACTGCCTTTGCATTTTGTACCATATAAATGAATTCCAGGTAACCCATCGGTTCCACCTGCAGCAGCCGCGGGTGGTTATAGCTGATGAGTTCCAGCTTTTGCCGGGTTCTCGGGTGAACCGGGAAAACAACAGGTGTTTCGCCCGTTCCGTCCAGGATGGCATCGAGCATTGCTTTCAGCTTATATGGATCGTCCACGTTTGCCGGACGGTGAAGGGTGACCAGGAAGTACCCCGACTTTTGCAGTCCAAACTGCTGCCAAAGGGCAGGCTGCTGCAGGCGATCGAGGTTCTGGTATAACGTATCGATCATGGTGTTGCCAACAAAGTGAATACGGCTTTCTTCCACTCCCGCGTTACGCAACTGCTTGTTGGCCACCTCGCTCGTGGTGAAGAAATGGTCGCAAATGGAATCGGTAACGATCCTGTTGATCTCTTCGGGCATGGTCATGTCGCCCGAACGGATGCCGGCTTCCACATGTACCACCGGAATGCATAATTTTTTTGCCACGATCGTGCAGGCCATGGTGGAGGTTACGTCTCCCACTACAAGCACCACATCGGGCCTGTCGGCTTCCATCACCTTTTCAAACCGCGTCATGATCGCTGCGGTTTGTTCGGCTTGCGACCCTCCGCCTGCTTCGAGGTTAACGTGCGGTTCGGGAATGCCCAACTGCTCAAAAAAGTCACCACTCATCTTCTTGTCGTAATGCTGCCCGGTGTGAATTAGGCGGTAGTCGATGTCCTGCTCATTGGCCTGCGCCTCGTGTATTGCCTTAATAATGGGCGCCACTTTCATAAAGTTGGGACGTGCGCCTGCGATGATAGCAACGATCATAGTTATTTTGAAAGTTTTGTTTTCGTATGTACGGAATGGTTATTCATCCATCAGATGTTCGATTTCATCGGCTTGAAGCGGTGTTTCACCACCAGCACGATGAACTTCCAGTTGCCCACCAGGTAGCGTTTGAACATGCGCTTGGGTTCCTGGTAAACCCTGTACAGCCATTCAAGGCCGCTGTTTTGCATCCACAGGGGTGCTCGCTTGACTATTCCTGCAATCACGTCAAAGCTGCCGCCTACTCCCATTGTAAAATTGACCGAACGGAGCAGGTCGCGGTTCTCATATAAAAATTTCTCTTTTACCGGCGATGTGATGGCCACAAAAAGCATATTGGCGCCGCTGTCGGCGATCTGCTGCGCAATTGCGCGCTCGTCGGCCTTTTTGAAATAGCCGTTCCTGTAACCCGCAATGATGTTGTAAGAATATTTTGAAGCGTAATGCTGTACCACCGTGTTCAGCACGTGTTCTTTCGCACCGAAGAAAAATATCTTGTAGCGCTTGCGGTACGCAAGGTCCACCAGGTTATCCATCAGGTCTATGCCGGTAACGCGTTCGACCAATGGCTGTCCCAAAAATCTGGACGCCCAAACCACCCCCTGCCCATCGGCGTTGATGATGTCGGCGGTCACCACACTCTCCTTGAGCTCGGGATCCTTGTGCATCAGCACGATTTTACCTGCATTGACTACCGTGTGGCTGAGCCGCTGGTCGCTGTCTATGGCGTTCGCGATCAACTGGATAGTCTCCTGCATCGTCATGTTATCAATGGGCGTTCCGAGGATATCAACCCGGGACTGTTTACTCGCTTGCATATAGAGTCGAAATTATTATTTATTACGTAATACGACAGGCCATAAAAGATCCATGCCTGCGACCACCTGATATACGCTATTTTATTGGTCAGGTATTTTCTTTTCTGATAATAAAAATAGCCTTCAGGCGACTGCATATTCTCCACTGTCCATTTCATCACTCTTTCTGCCAGATCCTTGTGGCGCTGAAACGTTCCTGCTTTGTGAAGGGTAACGAAAAGCTGTGATGGTGCATGAATGTCTATAGGATAAAGCGAGTTGTTGTAATAGAACGAGCGGCCCTGTTCGTCGAAAAAATTACGGAGGTAGTAATCCATCCCTTTGTCGATACAGCCGTCGAATGAATCGTCGCCGGAAAAGCGGCGATAGTCAATGATACATTCAAGGTTGAACCCGGTGTGGAAGTTGTCGATCCACTGGTGCCAGGGTAACGTGCTGTAAAACCACGATCCGTCGGCATTCTGGTATTCGCAACAGTAGGCCACCGATTTTTTCGCCGCTTCGATCAATTCTTCTTCCCTCGTGTAAGAATAAATCCTGCTTAACAATCTTGCACCCAAAAGCGATGCATTGAATACGGAGGTCTTGTCTATAGGAGAATAGGAAAATACGAAATTTCCGCTGTTATTAAAAGTCCTGTTGAGATCCCTGAGAATGAAGTTTTTCGTAGAAACGGCTTCATCATAATACAGTTGGTTGCCGGTCAGTTCATAGGCATCCAGCAAAGCGTTCGAAGCGAACGTCGAGGCCACTACCGTGGGGGTGAATTTCGGAAAATAAAAGGCCTTCGATTGCCACGGAAAATTGTAGCCCCAGCAGTTTCCGGAGTATCCCGGCGACTTCATCGCAATCAACCTGCCGGCCAAAAATTCTATCCTTTCCGCATACTTCTCAAGTCCTTCCACACGGGCCAGGTTCACGTACCCGGTAAGAAACAGGGCCAGCCCCTTGGGATTGTAATCTTTCTTTATGCCCACCAGTGGCCGCAGGTTAACCGGCAGCTTCTTGAAGAGCTGGATCCAGGCGAGCCGGGGATACCGGGCACGCGCGAAAGGAAGGCTCTGAAAAAGGCGGCTGTTAAGGCCATCGTAAGGGTCATAGCCCTTAAAACCTTCCTTCTCACAATACCTCATTAAACGTTCTAAACTCTTCTTAGCGGACACCATATATATTAAACAATAAAATTACCTTTAGTTCTTTACAATCGCAAGCTATGTCAGTTTCGACACCACCAGCTTGAATTTTCCCGACCTGGTTTTCTGAATATCGTCCTCTTTTACCTTGTTGAACCTGATTACGAGCGTGTTATTAAGCCTTTGGCGAAGCTTTTTCTCCAGCAACCCCTGATTGTCGTTATTAAATCCGTCGGCGGTAACCACGTTCACCAAAATTTCCCCCTGTTTTTCCTGGATAATCTGTGCATAGCGCAGGTGCGGGATGCCCTGGAAGGCCACTCCCAGCCTGCCTATCCGCGTACCATCTTCCAATACCACAACATCATCCATCCTGCCTTCTATCGAGCTGACGCCGGTGCCCTTGCCGCATGCACAGGGCCCGTCCATCATCACAAACGTGTCGTCGATCCTGTATTTGATCAGCGGAAAAGCCTTGTTGATAAACGAGGTGGTCACCACCCCTTTATCTTTAAACTCAAAAAAGCTGTACTTGGGCGCTTCATGATAATTACCGTGCTCACATTCATGCAGCAAGATCGATCGCTCCGCGGTGCTGTACCGGTCATATATCCTCCCTTTGAAAAAATTCTCGATCTTTTCACGCTGGAACGGATATAATGTTTCAGAAGAAGTAAACAGCAGAGGCACATGCGCATGCAGGCCCTCCTGCTCAAATAGGTTCACCATCGTGAACAAGGAACTGGGAAATGCCACGATCGCCTTCGGCCTGAAGTCATGGATGTATTTCGCATATCTTTTGATATTGGCCCTCGACAGCAGGTAACTCGACAAATACAGGGCGTTCTCCGACTTGTTGAAATAATTCAGGGTTTTATTATCCAGCACCCCGCGCATCGAGATATGCTTTTCGCCCACAGCAAGCCCCATGGTCTTCCTGTATTGCCACACATAGGCGTTTTCTTTCAGTATCGAACCTGCCGAACGGTAAAGGTTAAGAGGCGACCCGGAAGTACCGCTGGTATATGCCTTTTTCAACATCTTCGCACGTGAGGTAAGCAGGGCCTCTTCTTTGTCCCTGATATCTGCTTTGCTGATTTCGGGCAGCGACGCATACACCTCGCCGAAAGAACCGCGCAGGTCAATTCCGTTGTAAAGGTTTTTATAAAATTCTGAATGTTCTGCTGCAAATCGGATCATTCTAAGGGCCTCTTTTTCTTTGATAAGCCTTAATTCTTCCGGATCCTTGCTGTCAAGCAGATCCAGCCTTGCTATCTGCCTGTTCAATAAAAAATTATGCCGGGTATAATAAGTGATCGTCTCCTTGATTTGATTAACCATTAAGCCGTATTCATTTGGGTGTATAACTGTTCCAGTGATCTGACTACCGATCCGGCGGTGTAATTGCGGCTCACAGACATCGAATTCAATCCATATTCCTTCAAAACGCTTTTATTGCTCAGCACTTCTTCGATAATATTATTCAGCGCTTCCAGGTCGCCGGGTTTAAAAAGCCAGCCGTTGAAGCCGGGCCGGACGATTTCGGGTATGCCACCAACATTTGTTGAAATCACGGGCTTGCCATACGACATGGCCTCGAGTATGGAAATGGGAAGTCCTTCATTGTAGGAAGGCAGTACGTATATGTCGCACTGGTTGAGCAGGTCGGCCTTTTTCGGACCGCTTACCCACCCTGCAAACTGCACATCGCCGTTGATGTCATACTTTGCGATAGTATTATTGAGGCGCTCCACTTCTCCAATGCCGCCAATGGTGAAGCTAACCTTGTCTTTGAATGCAGGCCGGTTCTCGGCAAGCACCGAAAGCAGGTCGAAAACACCTTTCTTTTCGTTGATATGCCCGAGAAACAACAGGTTGACGGTGCCGTTTTTAATCGTTTCCCTGATCATCGGCGTCTCGATCACGTTGTTGATAATTTCGAGCCTTTTGAGCTTAAATGTTTCCGAATAATATTTTTTCCAGTTGTCGGAAAGACAGATTACCGCATCGGCATGTTCAAGAATAAAACGGATATATCGCTTTGTCAATTTGCTGTGCCGGTAAAAGTTGTGAAATCCGCCACCGTGAATATGCAGGATGACCTTTTTGCCAAAAAGTTTACCGATCAGCAGCAGCAACGATTTGCGCCAAAAGCTGCCTCTCGATGCATGATGAATGTGAAGGATCTTCACGCTCCTGTCGGTAAGGCACAGCCAGATCAATTTAAAGATAGCGGCTATGTAAACGGCCGCCTGCCGCGGGAAAGATTTGGTGACATAGGTAGGGATGAACCTGAAGTCGCTGATGTTTTTCGAATATACATCGAGCACTGCTCCGATTCCGCCGCGGTGGTTCCTGTGATCCGGCCCTATATATACTACACTTTTCATTATTTGTTTACCCGGGTAAGCAGGCAATTTCTTAAGCCAGCTCTCCTTCCAGCTCATCCAGGTTATCGTTGTAGATACCGGAATTGGCATAATAGATGGAGAACATGTAAACGATGAGGATATTGTGGCTCCTCAGGGCGTCATTGTAAAACAATATGACGATGAACAGCAAGAAAAGAAATGTCTTGTACTTGTTGTTATACTTTGTAAAAAACCTGTTGATCTGTGCGATGAGGAGTACAAATCCCGTCACCAGTAATACTCCACCCTGTATCATGAGGAAAAAGAGGTACGGGCGCGTACCGGTCATCAGCCACTGCACCGATTGCGAGAACTGCGACATTTCCACCACTTCTCCTCCCCTGAATATGCCATATTCAAATCCAAACAACAGCGTGGTGGCATTTTCTGCCAGCAACTTCCAGGCGAGGATGATCTTGGTAAAACGGGGCACATCGGTGTAGGTGTAAATATCACCGAACAGGTAGCCTTCTATAAAATCTTCACTGAATATACCGGTAAGGTTGTTGTCAAAATCAACACCGATATTGGTCGTAAAATATCTATTGAAGATAAAAAGCGCAATGCCGGCGGCAAATGCTGCGCCGAGGATGCTTTTTAATTTTGGTTTGAAGTGTATAAAAAGGATCAGTACCGGGATAAGGATGAATGAAACCTTCGTTTCGTTCAGGAACAGTGGCAGAAGGCACGCATAAAGCAACAGCCGCTGCGTAAGGTTCCTCGTAAAATGCGAAAGAAAGAACACCAGGCAGGTAACGGAAAGCGTAAGGTTGCCACTTCCGAAGTTGCCGTATGTGCCGCCTACCCAGTCTGACGGTCCGTGAAGGCTGAACTGGTATGCTGCCGCCGGCAACTGTGCAATGACGAAGAAAATCGCGAATTTTCTAAACAGTTCCACGTATTCCGCGGCGAGCTCTTCGTTTTCTTCACTGAATACATGATTGAAGAATACCGCCAGGCACAGCACATTCAGTATTTCCCTGATGCCATTCAGCGAATAGGAAAGACTGTTGCCATTGTATGAGAAGTTGAATGCGATGCAGGCTACAATAAACAACAGCACAAACAAAAGACTCCCCCTTAAATAAGAGATGCTGAGCAATGCCAGGAAGAGTATGGTCACATCGAAAACGATGTAGAAACCGCCCCTGCCGGAAAGGCCCATCAGATCTGCTATCAGCCCCGAGCAGGAAGTCAAAAAAAGCAGGATGGTAAAAATCGTCTTTTGAAAATTGTCAATCGCCGCGCGCATATTATGATTTTACCAGTTCGCCGATGGCCTTGTTAAGAAAATATCCGTTTCGTACCTGCGGCGTCAATTGCCGGGTGTTGTTCCTGAAACGCTGGTAGTCGCTTGCTGTAAAACGCGCCGACATGTTCTCCAGGTCGCTGAACGATTCAATGGTGAGACCGATGTCGTGTTGGGTAACAAACTTTGCCACTGCCGCTTCTTTCCATACAATCACGGGCAATCCCAGCGAGAGGTATAAGGAAAACTTGTGGGGATTGTTGAAACGGATATAGTGACCGAGCTGTCCCGAACACGTTTCGGTGCTTTCACCTTCCCATATCAGCCCGAAATGATAATTGTCTTTCAGGTCGGGTGATTGCGGATCGAACATTCCCTGGTATCTCAATATCGAGCCGTTCACCCTTTCCTGTTCAAAGTAGGGCCCGTAAACATCGAGGTGGATATTTTTCAGCGACTCGAGCTTCTTGTCGTAAATGTAAGTGGCCTTTGCGTAGGAGAGGTTCCCCGCATACACCAGTTTCACCTTTCCATTCAGGTTCGCCTCGTTAAAATCCTTTTCTTCTTTCAAACAATAGTCGAATACATGGAGGTCAACGATCGGCTTTTTGAAACCATGGTCTCTCAACCATTTTGTCATGAAGGCATTGTGGCTCACCAGCCCGTCGAATTTCTTCAGGAAGTGCATGTCGTGCCCGTCTTTCACCTCAGTAAAGCGCAGGTCGCCGATATCATGAATGATGCCGTACAACTTTATGCGTTTCAGAAATTTGAACGTCGAGATCACCCATATCCTCTTGCGCGGATAGCAGGGATATTCAAGAACCAAATGGCTGTCTTTTTCAACAATCTTAGACAGCGCCTTCCAGAACGTGATCAGTTCGCGGAGGCTCTTGATCTTTGGAAAGTAGATGCTGTGATAGCCGGCCTTTTCCAGTATCTCGATCACATCCACCTTGGCCTTCGTTTTGGCCGTTTTTTCCGTGAGGAACTCGGTGCTTAAAAAGATTTTCTTGTGCGTCATTTTACGGTTTCAATAAATTTTTTGCCCGCGGTAAGCGCTTCTGCTATTACATGGTGCATATCCATGTAACGGTATGTGGCGAGCCTTCCGAGAAAAGTATATCCATTGAGTTTTTCCACTTCGTCCTGGTATTGCTGCAGCACTTTCATATCGGCAGCGAGCCGCTTCGGATAATACGGAATATCTTCAGCGGTGGTTTCTTTACTGTATTCTTTGAAGTAAACCGTTTTTTCGTGCGTTTCCCACGGGGTGAAGTGTTTATGTTCATGCACGCGCGTGTAGGGCACCGATTCTTCTGAATAGTTGATCACGGGATTGCCCTGGTAATCGCCATCGGTTACATGCTTCTCGAAAAAAACGGTGCGATACGAAAGCCTGCCGTGTTTGAAATTGAAGAATGCATCTATCGGCCCCGTGTAAAAAATATGATCGTAGCCCGAGGTGTCGAAAGAATCATCAAACTTCGTACTGAGCCTCACCTCTATGTCCTCATGGTTAAGCAGGTTCTCGAATATTTTTGTATAACCGTCAACAGGGATGCCCTGAATGGGATTGTTGTAATAATTGTCGTTATAGTTGAAGCGCACGGGCAGCCTTTTCAGGATGGACGCGGGAAGCTCGGCGGGTTCGCACCCCCACTGCTTTTTTGTGTAACCATAAAAAAATGCCTTGTACAGGTCCTTTCCGATAAATTTCATTGCCTGCTCCTCGAAATTCTTCGGCTCGCCGATCGACGAGTCGCTTAGTCCCTCAACAAATTTCTTCGCCTCTGCGGGGTTGAGTGTTTTTCCATAAAACTGGTTAATGGTATGCAGGTTGATGGGCATCGAATATACCTGGCCGTTGTAAACGATTTTTACACGGTTCACAAAAGGTTCAAATTTACCGAAGCGCTGGATGTATTCCCATACTTCCAGGTTATCGGTATTGAAGATGTGCGGCCCGTAGGTATGCACCATCACTCCGGTTTCTTCGTCTCTCTTCGTGTGGCAGTTGCCACCAATGTGATCCCTTTCATCAATTACCGTCACCTTGCAGTCCAGTCCATTTACCAGTCGTTCGGCGATAACGGCGCCGGAAAAGCCGGCACCCACTATTAAATACTTCTTCATTCGGCTATTTGTTGATCTTGTGTTTAACGGTGAGAATAATTGGCTTCAGGTATCTCATGAAGTGGCTCGTTGTGAAGTACTTTTTTTCAACGATGTTGATGTTATGTTTTGAAAGCACCACATACATCGCCACCACGATGAATATTTCAGTACACAGCCATGTAAGCGCAGAGCCCACAAAGCCAAATTGTGTTACGAGTATAAAATTGAGCGCGATGCTCGACACTGCACCCGTTGCTGTTATCCTGAAAAATTGTTTGTCCATTTTAAGGTTAAGCATTGTTTGAATGCCCAACAGGTTGCTCCACCCTATTATTACGGGAAGAAAAGCCAGTATCCGGAACACGATAATGCTCGGTTCGAATTTATGGCCGTACAGTATCATAATGATAAAGGGACCAACGAGAAACAGCACCAACGCCGCCGAAACGGTCAGCAGGCTGATTACTGGTACGATTTGCCTTACTGTGTCCAGCCCCTTCTCCTTGCTTACTGAGAATGCGGAGCCAATAAACGGAAACAGCGCCTGCGAAATAGGCATCATCATCAACGATTGCAGGATGATGATGAGGCGGTAACCGGCGGTATAATAGCCCACCTGGGTGGGTGACTGCAAAAAGCCCAGCAACACCACATTTGTAGTGGTGTACAGGTTGATCACCACCATCGAAAAAAAGATAACCCGTTCGTTCCACAGCAGCTCCATTACCGGTTTCAGCTTTGCCAGCCGCAGGTGTATGCGGTATCTTTTTATCGCATAGGCGAAGGAAAAGATACCAACGATCAGTTGCGCGAGGCTCATGGCCAGCGGCTGCCATATATAATCGTCTTTTTGTTTTATCATGACCAGGATCACCACGGTAAAGATGATCTTGGTAAACACGTTAAATATCGCCACCCTGGAAAGTTCCTGCATGGCCTGGTACAGCCAGTTGGGAGTGATCACCCATGAGAAGCAAAGGATGAAGCTGAAGAGGGCAACAGCTTTTTCATTTTTTAGCTGTGGCACGGTGAAAAGGCAAACAAGGAAAACCACCAGTGATACGCTGAACAGCACTATCTTGGCGAGCATCACCTGGTTGAATATCCTGTCCCTGACTGCAGGATCGTTATTGCTGTTCGTTATTGCCCTCGTTGCCGACAGATCGAAACCGTAATTGATCAGCAGCGTAAAGTAGGTCATGAAGGCAGCCGCAAAATTGATCACACCAAACTTATCGGGACCGATGATCCGCGATATGATGGGAATGGTGATGAAGGGAAAAACGTAGTTACACAACTGAACCACGCCCAGCGAG
The DNA here is from genome assembly GCA_966193805.1 of uncultured bacterium. GTDB lineage: Bacteria > Bacteroidota > Bacteroidia > Chitinophagales > Chitinophagaceae > Flavitalea. The sequence continues at coordinate 15,634 of CBIGXK010000009.1, forward strand.
AAGACATTTTTGACGACACCCTTTTTGCTGCCGGGTCGAATGCCTGCGTCAGTTGCCAACATGGTATTTTTTACAACAAATCAAACGAGCGACTTCCATTAAGCAACTGGCTAATTCGACAATTTGATATTGTCATTATGCGACAGGTCGAACTGCCGGACCAGTTTCACTTTTTCGATATGTGTTTTATCCACTTCGGCTACGAGCGTAAAGCCGAGTGACGGTAATAGAACTTTAACAGTTTTGTGTTTCACTTCCACAACATTTCCTTCCATGAACAGCAACGGCCCGTGTGTTACCCGCACGGTATCATTGAGGTTCACTTCTGCTTTCTCCAGTTGCACATTCTCATAATCGTGAAGGAATCTTTTAATAACATCTATTTCGTTATCGCGGATAACGGCGGGCTTTCCCAGCCAGTAAACAAAATTGATGACGCCATCGGTCTGCCTGATCTCTGTTTGCCTGTTTTCAGGAATGCACACGAAAACGTAAGACCTGAACAAGGGCTCCAGGATGATCTTCTTCCTGTCGCTCCATTGTTTCTGCACCCGGTTCAGCGGGCAATAGTTAACGATCTTCTTTTTGGTCAGGAGATCCGCCACTTTCTTTTCCCACCTGGGCTTGGTGTACAATGCATACCATGTAGCTTTCTCAATGTTCATAGCAGATAACGATTAAACATGCTGTCAACAATTTTCTTTTGAAAGGCTACGCCCCCTCACTCACAGAGGGTGGGTGACGGCCTTTATTCTTCATTTTTCTACGAACCAGAGCAATATTCTACCCTTAACTATCTATAAGCCTTACCAAACAAGGACTTACTCTTCTTTGATGTGGCTGAGTACTCGTCACCATAACCAACCCCATATCCATAACCGTACCCATTCCCATAACCATTTTTGCCGATACCCCTCGATTTAACGCCGTTGAATATCAGGGCAAGATTCTTGAGCCCTTTCACCCTGTTGTTGTCGTCCAGCAACTGGAGATACATACGGGGTGTATAGGCGTGACGCACGATATAAAGCGTTGCATCACAATACTGCGACAGCAGGTAAGCATCCGTTACCGGGCTCACCGGTGCAGTATCGATCACAATATAGTCGAAAGCGTTTTCCAGGTAAACCAGCAATTCCTGTATCCTTCCGTTCAGGATCAATTCTGAAGGGTTGGGAGGTATCGGGCCGGCTGAAATGATAAACAAGTTAGGATTTGCTTCCGTTCTTTTGATGATCTCGTCGGCCTCCTTCTCGCCGATGAGGTAGCTGCTGATACCGGCGGTGTTGGAATTCATGCCGAATATTTCACTCAGCTTCGGCTTCCTCAGGTCCACTTCAAGCAGCACCACCTTTTTGTCGGTAAGTGCGAGGCTGATGGCCAGGTTGGCAGAGATGAAGCTCTTACCTTCTCCCGGGATGCTGGAAGTAATCAGTATCTTTTTCTTTTTGGAGCTGATGCCCAGGTAGCTCAGCGATGTGCGTATTTGCCGGAACTGCTCCGCGATAAAATTCTTTCTGTCGTGCGATATGACGATCGGCTGGCCGCCGGCGTCATGGATCACCTCGCCGATAACGGGAACGTTAGTGTAGTTCTCGATCTCGCTGCGGAAAAGTATGGTTCGGTTGAAACCTTCTTTCAGGGCAATGATCAGCGCCGCCAGGCCAAGGCCGCCGAGTATGGAGGCGAGGTACACGAGCAGTTTATTGGGACTTACCGGCTCGGTGGTCGATTCAGCCTCGTCTACGACCCTGCTGTCCGCCACGGTGGCGTTCAGGCTCATTTCAGTTTCTTCCTTCTTTTTCAGCAGGTCCTGGTATTGGGCCACCATCATGCTTTGCTGACGGCTGATCTCCAGCAACTGCCTTTCTTTCTCGGGCATCGACTTCAGCAACCCGGAATACCTGCCCACGTTAGAAGCGAGGTTGGACCGGCTGGCCTGCAGGTTCTTTCGCTGGCTGTTGATGTTCTCCAGTATTTTGGGCCGCAGGCTCTCGATCTGCTGGCGCAGCGTCACCGCCATGGGGTGGTTCTCGCCGGTTGTCGCAATCAGCTTTTTATACTCGCTCTGCGCTTTGTACAGTTCGGTGATCAGGTTGCTGAGGAACGGGTCCAGGCCAAGCGTCGACGGTACCAATCCCTGGTTGTCGGTTCTTGACCTCACGTAACTTTCCACTTCTTTCAAAACGGAAAGCTGGACGTCTATCTCGCTCACCTTCTGGTCGTTGCCAGCGGTTCCCTGGAGGTACTGCTGACCCTGCATGCCGAGATCAACTACATTGTAGTTTGTCCTGAACTGTTCGATGCCTTTGTTAATCGAATCGAGGCTCTTTTCTTTTATGGCGAGCTGTGATTCCAGGTATTTAAGTGTGTTCAGTGCCAGCTGGTTCTTATCTGTAACCGATGCCCTGTCGTATTGGTTGATCAGTTCGTTCAGTATCAGTTTACCTCTCTGCGGAACCGGGTCCTTCACTTTGATGGTGATAACCGTCGATTGCTTGCTCGAAGGTGTGATGGTAAGCTGCTTGTCGAGATAGTCGATAACTTTCTTGGGTTCAACGAGCGTAAAGAAAAGCGGCTTCTGAACATGATAAGACTGGTAGTAAGGATTCGCAAGGAACCTGATGGTTCCCCAACGGGAACTCTGCCATTGGTCGAGCGGATAATCCTTCCCTTCAACATGCACGGTCTTTTTATTCTTGTCGTAGCTGAAGTAGATCTTTTTTTCCTCCACGATCGAATCCATGCTGCGCACTTCGAGCTCAACGGGCGATTTTACAAATGCCGGCACCACGTTTACCTGTCCCTCTTCATACACCGGCGCATACAGGCGCAGGTTTTTCACCACGTTCTTCAGGAGGCCGCGGGAGCGGATCATCTCGATTTCGTTTTCTACTATCTTTTTGGAACCGAAAAGGTTCATCTGCTCTACAATCTTCGACTCATCGGCGCCTTTTCTTTCATCTTTAATGAGGATGGACGCATTGGCCTCGTAGATAGGCACCTTGTAACGGATGTACACATATGCGAAGGCAACGCCCAGGATGATCATCACCACAAACAGCGGCCAGTACGGCAGGTACCTGAACAGCAACTGGTTGACAATATTGCCATCCTGCTGCATTCCGCTTTTCTTTGTCACCTTTATGCTCATAGAAATTAATTAATTACACGGGTTAAGATTATCGCCACGAACGACAGTGCACTCAGCACGATCGGCAGCAACTGTTGCGACCGGCTTGCGCTGGCCACTTTGGCATTGTTAGGCTCTACATATATTACGTCGTTGGATTTAAGATAGTAATACGGAGATGTGAAGATCTCGCTTGTGTTCAGGTTGATCCTTTTAATGACTTTGCTGCCCTTCTCTTCCCTGATCAGCAACACATTGTCGCGTTTGGCATAGATGGTCAAATCACCCGCCAAACCGATCGCTTCAAGTATCGAAATCTTTTCGTTGGGTACGGCCACTACAGTTGGACGCGCCACCTCACCCAATACGGTAACACGGTAGTTCAGGTATCTTACGGTAACTATCGGATCAATGAGGAGCTTGCTGTTTACGAGCATCTGGGTGATCTCTTCCTTGAGGCGCTGCTTTGTTAACCCCGCGGCCATCACTTTTCCAAGTCCGGGAAAATCGATGTGACCATCCTGGCTGACGAGATAACCTGATGCCGGGGCAATGTTTCCAGGCCCGGCTGTTGTTGTTGTTGACAACGCCATGTTTGGAGCATTGAACATTTGGGTAGCCTCAGGATTCGGACTGGTAACCGTAATACTGAGAATGTCGCTCTTTTGTATTACCGGTTCGAGGTTGACTATCGAATTTGGGATTACACCTTCTCCCAGATTATTAAAATAAGTTACTTTTCTAGTGTCGGCACAACTGCCCAATATTAATAATAAACCTAATACAAGGATTGCTGTAAAACTCTTCCGGGCAGTAAGTAGTCCTGTTTTCATAGATGCTTTATCAATAAATGTTTCATTTTTCTGTATCGACTGATCTGGTGGCTTTTCTCAATAGAAAGTAGGACTGACACATTGCTACATCGATTGCAGGATATCGTACATATTAGGAACTGCGAAAGTATATCTTATAAGCCGCAAATCAAAATTTGCACAACGCTAATTCACGCTTAGTAAGCTCACTTTCAATCCTTGTCGAGCATATCTTACAAATCTCACACCAACCATTCCGGTCCGGAGTTAAGTAATGTATAACTCTTTAGGCCTCTTAATATTGCACCGTAATACAAAATATTATTCACTGATATCAACAGGGTGATGGATAAAAGTTTCTACAAAGACCGACGCTTTGCAAAGGCAGGAAGATGGCAATCGTTTATCCCGAAACAACCCATCACGAAATCTTCGGTGATCGCCTCTATGAATTTATTAAAGATTACTGACATCCTGCCAATTTTTTTTATCTGTTTTCCTGTTATCATTGTCATTTCGTTTTATGCAGACCGTTACTGAACAACCAGCCGTTTCGTCACCCTCCCCGCATTGCCAACATACACCGCCAGGAACGAACCGGGCGACAATGATGATACATCTACCGGAGTGCGCGAACTGTGTACGGCCGGAACAACCTGCCTTACCACTACCCCGTTCAGGTTATACACCAGGATCCTGTCGTGCGCCTCTGCCTTCGGGTGCGTGAAATTCACCTGCGCCCTGGCCGGGTTAGGGAACACCGAGTAAGCGCCCACCCGTTCTTCGGGTGCTGTTTGCGCAATCCGTTCAGGAACATTGTTCAGGTCGAGTATCTCCTGTACGGTGATGGTGGTAGTATTGTAAGCAACAAAAGCGATGTCGCTGGTGCCGCTGAGATTGATCTTGAAATACGCAACATCGCCGATGTTCGATGCATTCAGGCCGAACGAGCTCAGGTCCATCGCCCACAGCCGGATGTCGCGCGGCGTCTTTGTATAACCCGCGGCGAGCTCATCCCTGGATGCTTCGTAAAAGTCGGCCATCCATGAACCGATGGTCTGGATATTGTTCAGCACCACATTCAGCGAATTGCCTATCCTTACGCCATTCACGTCTGTGAACTCATACGAATCGTAGCTGGATGAAGGGTCGGCTATCTGCGTCACAAGGATATCCGGGACGCTGTCGCCGATCCGCTCGGCGCGCAGGTTGCTTACCGACATGAACATGGTTCCGGCGGGCAGGTTGGCCACACAGGTTCCCATATCCAAACCATTGATCCCATCGCTCAGGTACGGGCCGATATTCCGCGAAGGAAACGGTCCGCGGCCATTTGCCACGCCGTCAACCATCGCTCCGAGGCCAATTTTGGTATTGGCATTAGCTGTTCCCACGTTCTGCAATGGAAGCGCCTGGTATTGACCGGCATTGAAGGTTTCGCCATTTGTGGTCAGCAGGTCGTCGTTCACGCCCGTGGAATACTGCTGCCCTTTGTAAGTAAAAGCCAGCAGGTTGTGGTGATTGTCGGGCTGTACCGCATTTTTTGCGGCCGAGGAAGTCTTCCAGAAACCATTATAATCCGTAATAATTCCCGAAACAGCCTGCGCATTAACCGGCGTGCGTGCCGTCAGCAACGTGGCGACCAGCAGGCTTCCTGTTATCATCCCTTGCAGGCAGATCGGAATACGGATTATGTTTCTATTTTTCTTCATGGGTACGAATGCCGGTAATACGCACAAAATATACCGTTAACAAAAATGCTGAGAACCAATGGTTTCGCATTTTCATCCGACGTTTTTGTTCCGGGGATGGGAAACAGTTTTCAGAAACGGGAAGAAATCAACCTGTATCTCACATTGTTTCAATCATCTTCATCGCGGCTTGTTTGCCGCTCATGAAAGCAGCCTCGACGGTTCCGGGGTATTCCCCTTCGAACAATCCTTCGCCCGCAAAAAAAACGGTACCAATCAGTGATTTATTAAGGATTTCGAGCGCCGCCCTTGATGCCGGAGTAGCATAGCTGTACGCTCCTAAAGCATTTTTATTAGCCGACCAGTTAAAAACGAACGACTGGCACAGATTATTTTTACATTCTTCAATGTTAATCCCAAAAATTGATGCGGCCGACCGCAGGCCGATCTCCAGTAATTCATCGTCTGTGTGCGCAGCGATCCTGTTCGCCACGGGACCGCCCGCCCAGCCAATGAGCAGGTTATTCTCCAGGGGCAACTGCGTCCACCAGGTGGGGATCATCTCATCGCCGAATGCAAAGCTCATGTCGTTCGGCCAGAATTTTTCGCGGAACTCGAGCGCCACCTTCACAACCCCGCCAAAACCGATGTTCCGGTAGGCGTTGATACATTCATCGGCAGGTGGGGTGAGATTAAGCGAGCACGAACCGCCGGTAGCTGTCATCACGCCCACCGGCAGTGTTATCAACAATCTATCCGCAGTGTATTTTTTACGGGCTGCGTTATAAGCCGTAATGCTATTTTGCTGCCAGTCGATTTGCCTGATCGTTTCATTCAGCACTATCCGGCAGCCCTTTGCCGCCACCTTCTTTGCCAGAAAACCGATGACTGCGCCATACCCTTCTTTTATCCTGAACAGTTCTTCTTCTTCGGCCGACCACTCCTTATACAGGCTCTGAACACTCACCTTAGCAGGGTCGGCCACGTCAAAGCCCTGCACATACTGGTACACGTGCCGGCGAAGGGCGGCATTCGCCTCGCCACCAAAATGTTTCATCAGCAGGTCGTGGATGGTAACATCCTGCTGTTGCTCCTTCATCACCTGAAGCAACCCGTCCCACCCTTCTATCATCTCATGTTGTTCTTTCCACTCTCCTCTTTCCTTCCTGAACATCTTACCCTCGATCTTCAACAGGGTAAGTCGCGCCTCCTGCAGCAGTTGCCCCGTGACAGGCAGGTTGCCGTGTACGAATTCGGCACCCGCTTCAATAACGCCCTCGCCGGCTTTCAATGGCAGGCTCCTGATCCGGCCCCCGGGTGCTGCTGCCGATTCTATGATGGTGACGTTGCATTTTTCACTGAGCGCATCCGCGGCCATGAGGCCGGCAGCGCCAGCGCCGAGTATGATCACTTCAGGCCTGCTCATCCAGCAATTGTTTTTCGGTGAAAGCTGTAGATGAGATAATACAAAGCCGGCAGTATAAACACGCTTCCCACAAGCAGCGCGACGCCCAGCCAGTAAATCGTTTGTTCATGACCGGCATGTTCGAGCAGTGAAAGGTAGGTGCCGTTTTTCAGGATAACGATATTCGGATAGTGACGGGCCGTTACGGCCAGCAGGATCATCGTTACCTGGAAGCCCGCATATATTCTTATTTTACGCTTGTGCCCCCTGCGCAGTGTTTTCCATTGCAAATACAAAGCTGCCAGGGCCGCTACGATCGCCGTGAGGCTAATGACGTTGCCGAACAGCCAGTTGACCAGCGGAATGCCCTCGATTGCCGCCGCAATAAATACAACGACGCCGCAAATAGCGGTGAGGATGTTCATTATTCTCGCCTTGCGGGTAAACAGCTTCCTGTCTTCAGCATTGTCGGCCTCTCCAATAACAAACACTGCCGCGAGGTAGCCGCAAATGGACACGGTAAAGAGGCCCACTGAAACGGTGAAGAGGCTGAGCCAACTGAAAATGTAGGCATCTGCAAAATTGCCGGCATCGGTATCTATTGTGCCGGCCACGGCACTGCCGGCAATGATGCCCAGGAACAACGGTGTGATAAAGCTCGAATACACGAATATTTTGTTATATACTTTCTGCATGTCGTCAACCACTGCGTCGTGATGCCTGAATGCAAAGGCGGTGCCGCGTGCGATGATGCCGAGCAGCATGATGGCAAGTGGTATGTGCAGGTACACCGACATGGTTGCGTAGATAACCGGAAAGCCCACGAAAAGAATGACGATGGTGATGATGAGCCACATGTGGTTCGCTTCCCATATGGGGCCGATGGCGCGGTACATCGTTTTTCGTGTGATGGTCCTGTTTTTCTCTGAGGTGAGCAGTTCGATGATGCCGGCGCCGAAGTCGGCGCCTCCGAGCAATAAGTAAAGCAGGATGGCCATCCAGAGAAATATCATGACAACGTACAGCATGTTCAATCCGTTTAATTGTTTTCAGACACATCGTAAAGGAACGGCACCATCTTTATCTGGCGGTACAGCAGGAAGGTCACGATGAAGGCGAGCGACAGGTACACGGCGGTAAAAATATAGAACGAATAAACGATGCCCGGCATCGGTGTCACGGCATCCTTCGTGCGCATCACACCCTGGATGATCCAGGGTTGCCTGCCCACCTCCGTTACGGTCCATCCGGCTTCAATCGCGATGTATCCGAGCGGTATGGAAACGACAAACAATTTCAGCAGCCATCGCTTCTCCAGCCAGCTTTTCTTTTTCATCAGTGCGATGAAATAGAGCAACGAAATAAGAACAAGCAGTATTCCGAGACCCACCATTACCTGGAAGGCAAAGTGTGTAATGGCCACGGGGGGATGGTTCTCTTCGGGAATGTCGTTCAGTCCTTTTACCTCGGCATTGAAATCATGGAAGGCCAGGAAGCTGAGAAACCCCGGAATTTCCACTGCATAATCCACCTTTTTGTTTTCAACGTCGGGGATGCCGCCAATGATGAGCGGTGCCGATGCGGATGTTTCAAAGTGCGACTCCATAGCGGCAAGCTTGGCAGGCTGGTGTTTGGCAACGTGCCTGGCGGATATGTCGCCGCTCAATGGCTGAAACACTGCGGCTACGGTCCCGAATATCGCAGCAATGCGGAATGCCTTTGCATGAAAAAGCACGTTCTTTTTCTTCAGGATCATCAGCGCATGCACGCCGGCAACCGCAAAACCCGTGGCCACAAAAGCAGCCAGGCACATATGGAGCGCCTGTTGAAACCACGCGTCGTTGAACATGGCCGCAATGGGATCTATATTCAGGTATTCGCCGTTCACAAAATCAAATCCTGAGGGGCTGTTCATCCAGGCGTTTGCGGCAACCACAAGAATACCGGATGCGAGCCCGCTCACACCAACGATCACACCGGTTATCCAGTGGAACCATCTGTTGAACCGGTTCCACCCGTACAGGTAAAAGCCAAGCGCTATGGCCTCGATAAAAAAAGCGGTTCCCTCGAGAGAGAAAGGCATGCCGAAAATGGGTCCGGCGTGTTTCATGAACCCGGGCCACAGCAAACCCAATTCAAAAGAGAGCACCGTTCCCGAAACTGCGCCGGTGGCAAAAAAATGGCAACACCTTTGCTCCATGCTTTCGTGATATTCAGGTACACCGGCTTGCCCGTTCTGATCCAGTACAAATGTGAAACGGCCATAAAAAAGGGCATTACCATACCGATGCAGGAAAATATAATATGAAAACCCAGTGACAGGGCCATTTGTGAACGGGCGGCGATAAAATCATCCATGAGACTGGATTACCCTGTGATGTAATAAGTATTCAATAAATTCGGACAAATTTCGGTCATTATTGAGTATGGAGAATCAATCGGCACAAAAAAACATTCAACATGAGGTGCACAACAGTCTTCCCCTGGTGGAGTATATCAACCAGATGTACCCGTTGAAGGAGGAGATCAGGCAGTTCATCATGCAAAACACTTATTTCAAAAAGCTTCCCAAGGGCAAATTCCTGCTGAAGCCGGGAGAAATTTGCGGACACTATTATTACATTCACAAAGGAATACTCCGCTCATACATCAAGTATGGGGTGAAAGAGATCACCATATGGATCAATCCCGAAAACGAGATCACCACCTCCATTCGCAGCATGAGCAACAACATGCCTTCAGACGAATATATCCAGGCAGTGGAAGCATGTGAGCTGGTGGTAATTCCCTTTGAAGTGATGCAGCAGGTTTATGAAAAGTTTCCCGAAATGAATATGGTGGGCAGGGTGCTGCTCGAACACTATTATGCGGCTTCCGAAGAGAGGGTTTTCATCTGCCGCATACCCGATGCCAAATCGCGGTACAGGCATTTCGTGGAAACCAGGCAGGAACTGGCCAACAGGATACCCCTCAAACACGTCGCCTCTTATCTTGGCATAACATTGGAAACCTTAAGCAGGCTGCGGGCGAAGAACGCCAGCAGGCCGGCTAAAATAACGTGAAACGATGACCGCAAAAACAAGCACCGCAAAATTTTCATTATTCGACATCATCGTCAGGCGCTTGGGAAAGCGGATACTCATATTCGTTATCCTCATCCTTCTCAACTTCTTTCTTCCCCTTGCCGACTTGTCGGAAAAATATCACTACGTTGTTGATAAGACACTCGATATCCTGATGACCCTTTCTTTCGCGGGCATACTGATCGCACTGGTGAAAGTGGGCCAGGATTACGTTTATCACCGGTACGACCTCAGCAAAAGCGACAACTTAAAGGAAAGAAAGATCAGAACGCAACTGCAGTTCCTGAAAAAGCTGATCGTTACGCTGATCGTCATCGTTACGATTTGCGTGATACTGCTCAGCTTTGAAAATTTGCGCAAGCTGGGCACGGGCCTGCTTACCGGTGTGGGCGTAGGCGGCATCATCATCGGTTTTGCGGCGCAACGGTCCATAGCCAACCTGCTGGCCGGCTTCCAGATTGCGTTTACACAACCGCTGCGCATAGACGATGCACTCATCGTTGAAGGAGAATGGGGACGCGTGGAAGAAATTACTCTCACCTACGTGGTGCTGAACATTTGGGACCAGCGCCGGCTGATTTTACCGATCAATTATTTTATCGAAAAGCCCTTCCAGAACTGGACGCGCAACAGCGCCGAACTGCTGGGGGTAGTGATCCTATATGTGGACTATACGCTGCCGTTGCAGCCGCTGAGAGATGAATTCGACAGGCTGCTGGAGCTGACCGACCTGTGGGACAGGCGCGCAAAAGTGGTGCAGGTGACGGATGCCACAGAAAAAACAATGCAACTGCGGATACTCGCAAGCGCCGCCAGCTCGGGTATCGCCTTCGACCTGCGCTGTTACATTCGCGAGAACCTCATCACCTTCATCCAGAAAAATTATCCTGAGAGTTTGCCAAAAATGCGCGCCGAATACCGTGCGAAAACCGTTGGTACGATACAGCAGGCGGAATAGGCCCGTCATTTGTATCCCCTTTCAAAAAGTTATGCGGGGCGCAATGATCTTACTTTCTCTGCTGTCTGCCACTGTTATTGTTTCGTGCAAACCACAGGATAAAGGGCTGTTTGGCGCCAGGCGATCGGGGCATGAAAAATATGGCGACAGGATAAAAGAAGCAGGGCTCGATAAAACAAAGCTCGGCAGCCTGTGGTTCTTCGCTGCAGGCAAAAGTATCGCACAGCCGCTGTCGGTCACCCTTCCCTATCATGAAACAGGGTATTTTGCGGCAGACGAGCCATCAGCGGCGGGACTTATATTTAATGCCAGGCGCGGCGACCGGTTGATGGTGACCGTTAGTCTCGTGCCGGAAAACATTTCGTTGTTTTTCGTGGAGCTTTGGCAGTATGCCGAAAACGCTGAAGATGCAAAGTTCCTGGCCAGCGCCGATTCTACGATGCGCATCAGTCATGACATTGAAAAAGACGGCCGATACATTGTGAGGCTGCAACCCGAATTGTTGCAGGGCATTCAGTATGATGTTACCATAACGACCGGCCCTTCGCTTGCGTTTCCCGTTGATGCATCGGGCAACCCGAAGGTGATCAGCGTGTGGGACGATCCCCGCGACGGCGGCGTACGCAGTCATGAAGGCGTGGATATTGGTGCGAAGTTCCGCACGCCGGCGGTGGCGCCTGCCGATGGGTACATCCGCAATGTTTCGGTGAACAGGCTGGGTGGCAACGTGGTGTTTATGCGGCCGAAGGGAAAGAATTATACTCTTTATTATGCACATCTCGACACGCAAATTGTAAGGGATGGCGACGAAGTAAAAACCGGGCAGGTCATTGGGCTGGTAGGCAATACCGGCAATGCCATACACACCCCTCCCCACCTTCACTTCGGCATTTACACCAGCGGCGGAGCAGTGGATCCCCTGCCGTTTATCGACCGGTACCGGGGCGAACCCGCAAAGCTCACGGCAAACACATCCTACCTGCAAAAATGGGTGCGGGCCAGCGTCAATGCAAATGTTCGTGCAGGCGCAAATGGAAAAGACAGCATCTTGTTCACCATAAAAGACGGCGACGCAGTGAAAGTGGAGGGCGCTGCCGGGGTTTGGTATAAGATCAGGTTGCCCGACGGCAGGCAGGGGTA